>DASQHV010000026.1:0-7169 GCA_035631915.1 Candidatus Acidiferrales bacterium
CACCGCCGCCCGTATGACCCATCACCGGCACAGGCCGGATGAGGTTGAAGCCCGGAGTGTCGGTGGGAACGATGATCTGGCTGGCGCGACGATGCGGCTCGGCGTCGGGATCGGTCACCACCATCGCGATTGCGAAGCTGGCGCCGATCGCGTTCGAGGTGAACCACTTGTGGCCGTTGATCACATAGTTGTCGCCGTCTCGAACGGCGCGGGTCTTCAGCTGCGTGGGGTCGGAACCCGGGGTGTCGGGCTCGGTCATCGAGAAGCAGGTGCGCATCTCGCCGTCGAGGCATGGCTGGAGCCATCTCTTCTTCTGGTCGGGCGTGCCGAACTCGGTCAGGATTTCCATGTTGCCGGTGTCGGGCGCCATGCAGTTGAACGAGCGCGCGCCGATCGAGCTGCGGCCCATGATTTCGCACAGCGGAGCGTACTCGTAGTTCTTGAGGCCCGCACCGAATTTTTCGTCGGGCAGGAACAGGTTCCAGAGCCCCTCGGCCTTGGCTTTCTTGCGGACCTCCTTGAGGACTTGCGGCTCCTCGTTTCCACTCTCGCCCATCGCGCGCTGAACTTCCTTTTCGATGGGAAAGACGTGCTGATCCATGAAGGCGGAGACGCGTTTGCGCAATTCCTCGGTGCGGGGGCTTAGCGAAAAGTCCATGTCGATCCTCGTGAGCGCGAATGATTTGTAGGGTCAGAGGTAACCCAGATCGTCAATAAATGGAAGGGAAACCGGCGCTGCGAGCGAACGCGGGTTGCGCCGGCCAGGCTGCGCGGTTAGCCTTCTGGGGCAGATGAGACTGCTCGCGACATTGATGATTGCCGTGACGCTGGCGTTTGGCGCCAACGTGCTGCAATGTTCCGACGCGTCGGCGTCGGCATGCTGCGATTCGTCGTGCCCGGCGCCGTCGCGGGGCGCGTCGTCGAGCGGCAATCTCGCGCGATGCTGCGCGCTGCCCGCGCGCGGCGAAACACAGGAAGTAGCTCCGGCGAATCAGGCGGTCGAGGTCGCGCGCGCGGTAACGACCGCGTCGTGGATGCCGGCGTCGCAGGCAGCGTCGAATCCCGCCACTGCGCTGCGACTCGTCGCCAGTACGCGTGCGCCGGACCGTTCGCCACCGACTGCACTGTCGATCCTCTGTTCCCGTCAAATCTGATCCGCATCACTAGCTAAAGTCCGGCGCGAATCATCGTGATTCGTTCGCGCATCGTGCAGGTGCGGCAAGCGATCGCGGCGATTTGGATTGTGGCGAGGGGCGCACGTCGCGCCGCCACTGCCGTGCTGCCGTCGATTGAATTCGCGGCAGCCACTTCAGAGTGAACGGGAAACGGAAATATGTCGCGGAATTTTATTTCTCGACGGATGAGGATACGAAGAATCGCGGTGCTGGTTGCGCTCGCGTCCGCGATCGCGCGGCCAGCGCATGCGGCCACTGCCGCGACGGCCGACAACGTGGAAACGCTCGTCGCCGAGGCGATGCGCCAGAGTCCGCTGGTCGCGGCGGCGCGCAGTCATTGGCAGGCGCAAGACAAGGTGCCGATCCAGGTCTCGACGCTGCCCGATCCTGAAGTCTCGCTGCAGCACTTCACCGTCGGCAGTCCGCAACCGTTTTCCGGCTACGAGACCAGCGACTTCTACTACACTGGATTCGGCGCGATGCAGGAAATTCCGGGTCCCGGCAAGCTGAAGCTGCGGGGCATCCAGGCCGGCCGCGATACCGACGTCGCGCGCGCGCAGTACGAGGCGGCGCAGCGCAGCGTCGCAGAGAAAGTTCGCGAGGCGTGCGCCAACCTCTTCTATTTCGGCAAGGCGTCGGCGCTGCTCGAGCGCAGCCGCATCGAACTTCAGCAGATCGAGCGAATCACGGAAGACGGCTATCGCGCCGGGCGCGGCAGTCAGCAGGACGTCGTCAAGGCGCAGCTAGAGATCACTGCGATGCTGCGTGAGATCGAGATGAACCGGGAGCAGGCGGGCGAGCAGCAGGCCGGCCTCAAGGCGATCCTTGGGCGCGACACAGACTCGCGCGACATCCAGGTCGCAGACGTACAGCCGGCGGAGTTCGCGGTCGACGCGCAGCACGCTCGCGCGCTCGCAGCGGCAGAATCGCCCGCGCTGCGGATGGCGCAGGCGATGGCGTCGCGCAGCAAGGACTCGCTGGACCTCGCGCACAACGATTACGTTCCAGATTTTTCGCTGGGCTACATGTACCAGAAGACCGGCCCGCACATGCGCGACTACTACATGCTCACGCTCGGCGCGAAAGTTCCGCTCTACTTCTGGCGCAAGCAGACACCCGCGGTCGAGCAGGCTGCGCTGGAGAAGGAAGCGGCGGCCGAGCAACTGCGCGCGGCGCGGCTCGATACCTTGTCCGGCGTCGATAGGCAAATTGTCGCGATTCGCACTTCCGATCGGATAATCACGCTCTACCGCGACGGACTCATCCCGCAGTCCGAGGCGACGCGCGCCGCCGCCTACGCGTCGTATGCCAGCTCGAAAGTTGATTTTCAGACGCTTCTGTCGGCGGTAATCGATTCGGTCAATCTCAACCAGGAATACTTCCGTGCGGTTGCGGACCGCGAGATCGCAATCGCGAAGCTCAAGGAAATCATCGGTGACCAATCATGAACGGTCGGCGGAAAATCGACGGACCTGCTCGCATCGGTACGATTGCGATCATCATTTTTGCGGTCGCCGCCTCAGCCATCGATGCGTTCGCGCAATCAAGCGGACCGGTGCCGGCTGGGCTTGCGCCGATTCAGCTTACGCCCGAGCGACGCCAGATGATCGGGGTGAAAATCGCGACTGTGCAGCGGCGTGACGTCGCGGAGACTCTCGAGGCGACGGGTTCGATCGAACCCGACGAAAAACTGCAAGGATACGTACAGACGCGATTTGCCGGATGGATCGAGACGGTATTCGCTAATCAGACTTATCAATTCGTGCGCAAAGGCAGCCCGCTATTTACTATATACAGTCCCGATCTTGTGACTACTGAGAATGAGTATCTACTTGCGCTTAAAAACAAGGGCCGCGTGCAATCGAGCAGTGTCGAAGGCGTCGGCGAAGGCGCTGACTCGCTGGTCGACGCTGCGGCCGAACGCCTGAAGCAATGGAATGTTTCGCCGCGCGAGATTGCACGACTGGAACGCGAGCGCGTCGTGCGCCACGCGATCGAAATCGACTCTCCGCTGAGCGGCGTAATCGTCGATCGAGCCGCCCTGCCCAACATGTACGTGCAGCCGGAGACCCGGCTTTTCACGATAACCGATCTCTCTCGCGTCTGGATCTATGCCGCCGTCTTTCAAGATCAGATCGGCAAAGTGAGAATCGGCGACCCTGCGATCGTCACGGTCGACGCATATCCCGGCGAGCAGTTCGATGGGCGCGTCGATTTCATCCAACCGCAAATCGATCCGATGACTCGCACGGCAAAAGTTCGCTGCGAGTTTGTCAATCGCAAGGGCATGCTGATGCCGGGGATGTACGCGCGGGTCGCGCTGCACCTGGCGATGGGCAATCAGCTCGTGATTCCGGAGGGCGGCGTGCTGCGCACCGGGCTCCGCAACGTCGCGTTTCTGGATCGCGGCGATGGTTACCTGACGCCAACCGAGATCGAGCTCGGACCGCGCGTCGGCAGCGAGTTGATCGTGCTCAAGGGACTCAAGGCAGGCGATCGGATCGTCGGCTCCGCGAACTTTCTCATCGACTCTGAGAGCCAACTTCAGGCCGCCGCCGGCGCGTATGTTCCGCCGCCGCCCGGCGTCGGTGCGAACGCCGAACAGCAGACCTCGCAGCAACCGCTCAACGAGATAAAGCTTGAGATGACGACGATTCCGTCGCCACCGGCTCGCGGCTCCAACCAATTGCGCGTCGAGTTGCGCGATTCGACGGACAAGCCGGTCGCGAACGCCAACGTTTCGGTCACCTTCTACATGGCGGCGATGCCGGCGATGGGAATGGCGTCGATGCGGGCGCAGGCGGTGGCCGCTGACGCAGGCAACGGTGCCTATACGGCGTCGATCGACATTCCGAGCGGAGGAACGTGGCAGGTCACGGTCGCGGCGACCAAGGAAGGGCGCACGATCGCGACCAAGCAGTTCAACGTATCGGTCAGCGGCACGATGTCGATGTAGGGGGCGGACGCGCAATGATCGACAGAACTATCGACTGGTGCGCCCGCAACCGATTCCTCGTGATCCTCGCGTCGATCGCGCTCGCGGCGGGCGGTCTGTGGTCGTTGAATCGAATCCCGCTCGATGCGCTGCCGGACATTTCGGATGTTCAGGTCATCGTGCATACGCAATGGATGGGTCAGCCGCCGGGAGTAATCGAGGATCAGGTTACTTATCCAATAGTCACTGCGATGCTCGCGGCGCCGCACGTCAAAGCGGTGCGGGCACAGACTATGCCGAATGACTCGTACGTATTTGTCGTCTTCGAGGACGGCACCGATATCTACTGGGCGCGCAGCCGTGCAATTGAGTATTTGCAGCAGATCGCGGGGAAGCTGCCCGCCGGCGTGAACCCTGTAATCGGACCGGACGCGACCGGCGCCGGCTGGGTATACGAGTATGTAATCGTCGATCGCACTCATCGCACCAGCCTTGCCGATTTGCGCAGCCTGCAGGATTGGAGCATCCGCTACGCGCTCGAGACCGTTCCGGGTGTTGCGGAGGTGGCGACGATCGGCGGCTTCGTCAGGCAGTACCAGGTGAAGCTCGATCCCAACCGGTTGCTCGCACTGCGCGTCCCGCTGAAAGACGTGATCGACAAAATCCAGGACAGCAACGCAGAGGTCGGCGGGCGCGTGCTCGAAATGTCGGGCGCCGACTACATGGTGCGCGGACTCGGTTACATCCGCTCGCTCGGCGACCTGGAGCAAATCGCCGTCGCCAGCAACAACGGTACGCCGGTGCTGATCAAGGACCTTGGCGTGGTGAGCTTCGGGCCGGACCTGCGAGAGGGCGTCGCGGAATGGAATGGCGAGGGCGAAGCGGTCGGCGGAATCGTGGTGATGCGCTACGGGCAGAACGCACTCAACGTCATCGACGGCGTCAAGCACAAACTCGCGGAAGTGCGAAAAACCCTGCCGCCGGGGGTCGAAATCTTGAGCGGCTACGACCGCGCCGGACTGATCGGGGGTTCGATCAATACGCTCAAACGCGACCTTATCGAAGAAGCGATCATCGTCAGCCTGGTGATCATAATTTTTCTGTTCCACATCCGCTCGGCGCTGATTCCGATCATTACGCTGCCGCTCGCGGTGCTGGCGACGTTCATTCCGATGTACCTGTTGCAAGTCAGTTCCAACATCATGTCGCTCGGCGGATTGGCGCTCGCGATCGGCGTGCTGGTGGACGCCTCGATCGTGATGGTTGAGAACGGCTACCGAAATTTGTCGGAGCGCCAGGCGCGCGCGGCGGCCGAAGCCGGGAGCGTCGCCGAGCGCGAGCGAGTGCGAATCTTACTGGCGGCGGCCAAGCAGGTGGGGCGGCCAATCTTCTTCTCCCTGGTCATCATCGTGGTCTCTTTTCTGCCGGTTTTCATGCTCGAATCCCAGGAAGGGCGAATGTTTCGACCGCTGGCTTACACCAAATCGTTCGCCATCACGTTTTCGTCGGTCTTGGCGATCACGATAGTTCCGATCCTGATGATCTTGCTGATTCGTGGACGCAGGTTGCGTCCCGAAGACCGAAATCCACTGTCGCAATTCTTTCAGGCCATATACAGACCGATAATCGGCTGGTGTCTAAGGCATCGCGGACTGACTATTGCGATCAACCTCATTTTTCTGCTGCTAACTATTCCGCTGCTATTCAAAATAGGTAGTCAGTTCATGCCGCCGCTGTACGAGGAATCGAGTCTGTACATGCCAACCGCACTGCCCGGCATCTCGATTGCGTCGGCGTCGGTGCTGCTCGAAAAGCAGGACGCGATCATCCGATCGTTTCCCGAGGTCGAGTCGGTATTCGGCACCGTCGGTCGTTCCGACAGCGCGACGGACAACGCGCCGATGGACATGTTCGACACCACCATCATGCTCAAGCCGCGGCGCGCGTGGCGCCACGGCATGACCTACGAAAACCTGGTCGCCGAGATGGACGCGAAGCTGCATTTTCCCGGACTTTCGAACTCGTGGACGATGCCGGTGGAGAACCGCCTCGACATGGAACTCACCGGAATAAAGACCCCGGTCGGAATAAAAATCCAGGGACCTGAGATCGGCGAAATTCAACGGATAGGCTCTGAAATCGAAGAAATACTGGGCGGCGTCGCAGGCACGCGGGGCGTTTTTGCCGAGCGCGTTTCGCAGGGATTCTACGTGGACGTGTCGGTCGACCGCGCGGAGACTGCGCGCTACGGACTCACCGTCGGCGACGTTCAACGCGCGGTGAGCTCCGGAATCGGCGGCGAAAATATCGCGACGACGGTGCAGGGACGCGAGCGCTACCCGATTAACGTGCGCTACCTCGCGGACTATCGCGACGACCTGGACAAACTGCGCCGCGTGCTGCTGATGACGCCGTCCGGCGCGCAGATTCCGCTCGGGCAGGTTGCTCGAATCTCTCTCAGCTCCGGCCCTTCGATGATTCGCGATGAAGATGGCCTGCTGACCGGTTACGTGTATATCGACCTCTCAACCAGAGACTACGGCGGGTATGTGGCGCGCGCCAAAGAGGTGCTGGCCAGTAAACTTCGTCTGCCGCACGAATACTCACTCAAGTGGTCGGGCGAATATGAGTTTCAGCTGCGTGCGCGCAGCCGCCTGGTACTGATACTACCGATTGTATTCGCACTTATATTCATTCTGCTCTACATACTATTCGGTTCCGCGACGGAGGCGTCGGTACTGATCTTTCCGTGCCTGTACGCGATGACCGGCGGGTTGGTGATGCAATACCTGATGGGCTTCAATTTCAGCGTCGCGGTGTGGGTCGGGTACATCGCGCTTTTCGGCATCGCAGTGGAGACCGGCGTGGTGATGGTGATCTACCTGCACGAGGCGCTTGACCGACGACTGGCCACAGGTCCAATCGATCACGATGCGATCGCGGAAGCCGCAATCGAAGGCGCGGTGCAACGGCTCAGGCCCAAACTCATGACGGTCGCGGTCGTGATGCTAAGTCTGGCGCCGATCCTGTGGGAGGCGGGCATCGGCTCGGATGTGATG
>DASQHV010000027.1:0-5285 GCA_035631915.1 Candidatus Acidiferrales bacterium
GCGCCCGCGCATCCCCATGCTGACGTGCAACAGCAGCGCCGCCGCCGCGACGCCCAGGCTCAGGAACAATTGCTGCGCCATGCTCGCGAGGCTGCTGGCGCCGCTCATCTGGGTCGGCGCCAGATCCGCATACGCCAGCGTGCCCAACGCGGTGAACTGCAGCGAGCGAAAGAATCCGCCGGTCAACAACGTGAGCACGATAACGGCGTGCGGCGTCGAAGGGCGGAACAGTGCGTAGCTCATCAGGATCAACGAGCTCAGTACGCCGTTGCCAATCAGCGTCGTGCGAAAACCGAAGCGCCGGATGATCGGTGGCGCGCTCATTTTCATGAACAGCGCGCCCGCGGCGCTGGTAAAGGTGAGCATCCCCGACGCGAACGGGCTGAGCCCGAACACCACCTGCAGCAACATCGCCAGCAGGAACGGCAGCGCGCCGATTCCCATGCGAAACAACCCGCCGCCGACGGTGGCGGCGGCGAAGGTCGGGACTCTCAGCAAATCGAGATCGATTATCGGATACGGAGTCCGCCGTTCGTGCAGAACGTACGCGGCGATACACATGGCGCCAGCCGCCATCACGCCGGCGATGATCGCGGGAGGAACGACGCCGCGCCCAATCGACTCGAAGCCGAACACCAGCCCGGCCAATCCCAGTCCCGTCAGCACGAAACCGCGCCAGTCCAGCGGAGGGGTTTCTTCCTCGCGGATATTTTCGATGAACGCAGTGACCAGGGCGATTCCGGCGAACCCCATCGGCACGTTGATGAAAAAGATCCAACGCCAGGAATAGTAGGTCACGATGAAACCGCCGACCGGCGGCCCCACCACCGGCCCCAGCACCGCAGGCACGGTCAGGTACGACATCGCGGTGACGAGTTCCGACTTGGCGATGGTCTTGAGCACGATCAGGCGCCCAACCGGGACCATCATCGCGCCGCCGAAGCCCTGCAGGATTCGCGCGGCAACCAGTTGCGCCAGTGAGTTCGAGACGCCGCACAACACCGAACCGATCGTGAAGATCACGATTGCGGCGCGGAACACGGTGCGTGCGCCATAGCGGTCAGCCATCCATCCGCTGAGCGGGACGAACACGGCGAGACTGAGCAGATAGGAGGTGATCGCGAGATTGAGCCGGACCGGATCTTCGCCGAGCGAGCGCGCCATCGCTGGCAGCGCGGTCGCGATGACCGTGGAGTCGAGCGTCTGCATGAAGAGTGCGCAGCCAACGATCACCGGCGCCAGGAATTGCGCGTCGGGCATGGTGACGCGGCGCGTCATCGGAACGGATCACACATGAGTACGTCAACGATAGGGAAATCGGCGCACTCGGTAAACGATTGCGCGCGGCGGGCGCGAGGCTAGTTGCCGTTGCGCGAGTTGCCTGCGCGCGCGTCGTCGCTCTCGGACTCGCCGTGGATGCTCTCGGCGAAGAGCTCCGCGAGGCGCGCCTCGATTGCGCGATCGCGAGTGCTGCCCTCGCGCCGGCGCCACGCGCGCAGCGGGATCACCGCCTTCGACATGTTGCGATGCCCGCCGGCGCTGCCGATATCGCCGAACAGCGTCTTCACCACTTCGCCGGCGTTGCTGCGGCCCATGCCGTGATTGCGCACGCTGATCACCAGGTTGTTGCCGAGCTTGCCGGCGACCGCGACCCAGTGCGCGCCCTCGAACTGCAGGCAAAAGTCCGCCATCTGCACGATCAGATCGTCGCGCTCGACGCGGCCGAGGTTCAGCACGATCAAGCCGTCGTTGATGGCCACCCGCTTCATCGCGCGACCCAGAAGTTGCGCAAAACTCAGCGGCAACTCGGGGCGATCGATCTGCCGGAGCAGGCTGTAGTTGGCGAGCGGATACAGATGCGTGAAGGCCTGCAGGTCGTCGTCGGTGACGCGGCGCGAGAGCGCCAGCGTGTCGCTGCGGATGCCGTAAACCAGCGCCGTTGCGAGCCGCTCGCTGATGCGCTCGTCGGCGGTGACCAGGTACTCGGTCATGATCGTCGCGGTGGCGCCGTACTTGGTGCGCACGTCTTCGAACGGCGCGGCGCCGCCCTCGTAGCCGGGGTGATGGTCGATCACGATGTCGGCGCGCGGGATCCGTTCGCCGAAGAACGGCGGCTGCACATCGACCATCGCGATCTTGTCGAAGGCGCGCAGCTCCTCGGTGTCGGCCGGCTGGATTTCAATCTCGAGCAGATGCTCCATCGTACGATTTTCCGGACGCGTGACGGGAGTGAACGAAAAAAACGGCGTGGTCTGCTTGTTGCGCCCGAGCAGGGTGCGCAGCGCCATCGCACTGGCCATCGCGTCCGGGTCGGGGTCGTCCTGGAGCACGATCGCGACGCGGTCGCCCTCGCCGACCATTGCGCGCAACTCCTTGAGTTTCTGCCGGGTGAACGCCTGTTCCATAAGTTGAAGCGACCCCGCCTCGCGCTCGCGCGGCGGAGTAAAATCGCAAAATTAGCCGAGGACGGCTCGGAGGCAAGCTGCGATGGTGTCTTGAATGGGGGTCCGAAATTCGCCGCGACTCGGCGAGTCCGCGGGATTCGTGCAAGGATTCATCGGATTCGGGGAAATATCACAGCGCAATCAGCTGGCGCAATGATATAGAATAATCGCTGCCGATGGACGCCGCCGATTCACATTCCAGCAAGGCCCAGTGCCCGATTTGCCGCCGCCCGGTCACGGAATGGCTGATGCGTATCGCGGTCGAGGACACCGCAGGCTTTCGCGAGGAGGCGCTCATTTGCGGCAACTGCGCGGTCAAGCTGCGGCTCGCCTCCGAGAAGAATCGCGACCTGCAAATCGACCCGTGGGTGCATGAGGCGGTCGCGAACGTGCTGCGCGGCAAGAATCCCAACAAACCCGAAGATTGAAATGACAGGACCATCGAAACCGGAAGCCCGCGGCGCCGGCGCGTCGCGCGCGGAACTCTGGCCGGCAGAGGAGGCGGCGCGGCTTGCAGAGCGGGTGTCAGCGTACGAGCCGTCGCGCGCGGCGGTCTTTCAGAGCGGATTCGGGCCGTCGGGTCTGCCGCATCTCGGCACGATGTGCGAAATCCTCCGGCCGGCATACGTGCGCAAAGCATTCCACAAAATCGCGCCTGCGCGGCAGACGCGGCTGATCGTTTTCATCGACGACGTCGACGGCTTGCGCAAAGTGCCGGAGAACGTGCCGCGTCGCGAGGAAATGTCGCAGTACCTCGGCCAGCCGGTGTCGAAAATTCCCGATCCGTTCGGATGCTGCGCCAGCTTTGCCGATCACATGATCGGCTTGCTGAAGAAATTTCTCGAACCGGTCGAAGTCGAGTACGAGCTGATCCGCTCGTCCGAGATGTACGCGTCGGGGCGCTTTGACGAGGCGCTCAAACACATCCTGCAGAAGCACCAGGAGATCATCGCGATCGTCGCGCCGACGCTGCGCGAGGAAAATCGCGGGGGCTGGTCGCCGTTCATGCCGATTTGCCCGAAGTGCGGACAAGTCGTCGAGCGTCGCGTCACCGCTTATCATCCCGAGCGCGCCAGTATCGAGTTCGTTTGTGAGAAGAGCGCGGGCGGCGCCAACGGATGCGGCTTCGCGGGAGAGCAATCGGTGCTGGGCGGCGAGGCGAAGGTCCAGTGGAAAGTTGATTGGGCGCTGCGATGGCTCGCGCTCGAGGTCGACTACGAACTTTACGGCAAGGACCTGACCGACTCGGCGCGCCTCTCGGGACAGATTCTACGCGTGCTCGGCGGCAATCCGCCGCTGGGATTTCCGTTCGAGATGTTCCTGGACGAGGCGGGGCGCAAGGTTTCGAAGTCGGTCGGACGCGGTGTGACGGTCGAGCAATGGACGCGCTACGCGCCAATCGAAGTGCTCAAGATGTTCCTTCTGCAGAATCCGCGGCGCGCGCGCAAGCTGTTCCTGGGCTCGATCCCGCAATACGTGGACGAGTTCCTGGACGCGATCCGCGAGTACGCCGGCGCGTCCGAGGATGCGCGCAAGAACTCGCCGCTCGAGTTCGTGCTGCAGAGCAACACGCCGCGCCGGTTCAACTCGGAACTCACGTTCGCGATGATGATGAACCTGGTGGCGGCGCTCGGTCATTCGGATCGCGAGTTCATTTGGAATTATCTGAAGCGCTACGACGGGGCGATCGCGGGCGACCCGGAGACCGAGGCGATGGGCCGCGCGCTCGTGGAATGCACGCTGAATTTCTACGCCGATTTTATCGAGCCGACGAAAAAGCCGTATGCGCCTACCGACGTTGAGCGCGAGCAACTGAAAAGCCTCGCGCGGTACCTGGTCGAGAACCAGGATGCGAGCGCCGACGAAATCGAAAAGAAGATCTACGACCTCGGGCGCGAGAATTACGACAAGCCCGGAAAGATTTTCCCGCTGATGTACCGATCGATCCTGGGGCAGGAGCGGGGTCCGCGCCTCGGTGCGTTCATCAAGCTGGCGACGCCGGCGCGCGTGATCGAGCTGCTGGACGCCGCAATCGGGCGCAGCGCCTAGACGAACTGCGCGAACACAGAGTCGGCCATCTCGAGCCCGCGCGCCGTGAGCGACAGCCGTCCGCGTTCGAGCGTCAGCAGGCCGTCGTTGAGCAGCGGCGTCGCGACGCGGCCGAATATGCATTCGAAGTTGCGGCCGAAGCGCTCGTGAAAGTCCTTCAGCGCGAAACCGTCGCGCAGCCGCAGATTCAGAAACACGAACTCGCCGTGCGCCGTCGACTCGTCGATCGTTTCCGCTCCGGCTTCCGCATCGCGGCGCTCCCGCACGGCCGCGATGTATCGCGCGGGGAGCTTTTCGTTCCACCATCGACGGCCGCCAAGTCCGTCGCGGGCGAAACTGTGCGCGCCCGCGCCGATTCCGAGGTACGTTTCGCCGCGCCAGTAAGCGAGATTGTGCTGCGCCTCATGGCCGGGCGCCGCGTAGTTGGAAATTTCGTACATCGGGTAGCCGCGGCGCGGAATTTCCTCGCGCACCGCTTGATACATCGCGGCCTGCTCGTCGTTGGGTAACTGCTTGATGCGTCCACGCTTGAGGTCGGTGAAAAACGCGGTGCCTTCTTCGAAGGTCAGGTTGTAGGCGGAGATGTGATCGGGCTCGAGCGCGCACGCGGCGCCGATATCGAACATCACGTCGGCGACGGTTTGTCCCGGCACCGCAAAGATCAAGTCGAGGTTGAGCCGGTCGAAGCCGGCGCGATGCGCCATCGACGCGGCCGCGCGGGTCTCGTCGGCGGAGTGGATGCGGCCGAGAAATTTGAGCGTCGCGGGATTGAACGATTGCGCGCCGAAGCTG
>DASQHV010000028.1:0-4424 GCA_035631915.1 Candidatus Acidiferrales bacterium
CCGATCGTCAGATGACCGACTTCGGAATTTCCCATCACGCCGGGCGGCAGCCCGACTGCCTCTCCCGACGCGTTGAGCTCGGTATACGCCTGCGTGGCGTACAGGCGATCCATCACCGGCGTTTTTGCGGCCATGATCGCATTGGACACGCGCCCGGCGCTTACGCCCCAGCCGTCGAAGATCACCAGCGCCGCTACCGGCGGCCGCGGCGCACTCACTTCCGTGGACCCGCGCCCGGACCGCGCTTGAATGCACTCGCTCCCGGGTACTGCGCCTTCGCGCCCAGCTCGTCGGCGATTCGCAGCAACCGATTGTATTTCGCGGTGCGCTCGCCGCGGCTCATCGAGCCGGTCTTGATCTGCCCGGCGCCGGTCGCAACCGCAAGGTCCGCGATCGTGGTGTCTTCGGTCTCTCCCGAGCGGTGCGAGATCACCGAGGTGTATCCGGCGGCGCGCGCCATTTCGATCGTAGCCAGCGTTTCGGTGAGCGTTCCGATCTGGTTCAGCTTGATCAGGATCGAATTGCCGACGCGCTCGTCGATTCCGCGGGCGAGGCGCTTCGGGTTGGTCACGAAAATATCGTCGCCGACCAGTTGCGTCTTGCCGCCGAGCTCGCGAGTCAGAATTTTCCATCCCGCCCAGTCGTCTTCGGCGAGTCCGTCTTCGATCGATACAATTGGATATTTAGCGATCCACTCGGCGTAGAATTCGACCATCTCGGCGGCGCTGCGCGCGCGCTTGTCTGACCGCGCGAAGACATACTTGCCGTCGTCGAAGAATTCGCTCGACGCCGGATCGAGCGCGATCGAGACGTCCGCGCCTGGACGGTAGCCGGCCTTCGCGATCGCCTCCAGGATAACTTCGATCGGCTCCTCGTTGCTCTTGAGGCTCGGCGCGAAGCCGCCTTCGTCGCCCACGTTGGTCGAATGCCCGCGCTTCTTGAGCACCGCCGCGAGCGCGTGAAACACCTCCGCGCCCATCCGAATCGCTTCGCCCATCGTAGGCGCGCCGACGGGAACGATCATGAACTCCTGCATGTCGACGCTGGAGTCGGCATGCCGCCCGCCGTTGACGACGTTCATCATCGGCACCGGCATCACGTGCGCGCCCTCGTTCAGATAGCGATACAGCGGCAGGCCGCGCGCGTTCGCCGCCGCGTGCGCCGCCGCGAGCGATACGCCGAGCATCGCGTTGGCGCCGAGCTTTGATTTGTTTTCGGTGCCGTCCAGCTTGATCAACGCCGCGTCGAGCGCCGGCTGATTCGCCGCATCGGCGCCCTTGAGTGCGCGCGCGATCGTGTCGTTGACGTTGCGCACCGCATTCAACACGCCTTTGCCGGCGTAGCGCTTCGGGTCGCCGTCGCGCAGCTCGAGCGCCTCGTGCACGCCGGTCGACGCGCCGGAAGGAACCGCCGCGCGTCCGAGCGCGCCGCCCTGCAGCAGCACGTCGACTTCGACGGTCGGGTTGCCGCGCGAGTCGAGTATCTCGCGTGCGCGAATGCCTGAGATTTCGGTCTTGGTTCCTGCCGCCATCGCTCATCCTCACCGCTTTGCGGGTGCAAAATTCGGAGCTGAATTTCCTGATTCTAGAGCAGGCGACGCCGGCTTGTCACGCGAGTTTAGTTTTGCGATCGCCGCGAGATGCGCTGAAAGCGCTGCGCTTCAGCCAACGATTCGCTTAGCCGACATCCAGCGAGCCGTCGGATTTGAAAACCGAGTTCGGCCCCCACGCGATTTCCCACGCATATCCGTCCGGGTCGGCAAAGTATCCCGACACTCCGCCCCAGTCCGCTTTGGTCGCCGGCTTCAGGATCGTCGCGCCCGCGCGCTCGGCTTCATCCAGCGCCGGCTGCACCATCTCGGGTTGCTCGACGTTGATCGCAATCGTGACGCCGCCGAACCCGCGCGCGCGATTGGCTGGCAGCCTGGCATCCTTAGCCAGCTCATCGAACGGAAACAGCGCTAGCACTCCGCCAGCAGTGCGAAAGAAACTGATCGCCGGACTCGACGACGGCGCCAACTCCCATCCTAGTGCCTGGTAGAATTTCGTCGAGCGTGCAAGGTCGCTGACTCCCAGCGTTACGATACTGACGCGCGCCGCCACCGCCATCGTGCTCCCTCCCTACACCGCGCCCGACTCTCGCAGCGCGCCGATTTCCTCCCACGTGTAGCCAAGCTCCAGCAGCACTTCTTCGGTGTTCTGTCCGTGCTCGGGCGCCTGCTCGGCGCGCGTGGTGACTTCGCCGTTGATCGTCACCGGCGTGCCCGAGACCAGCACCTTGCCCGCGACGGGATGATCCAGTTCGAGCAGGTAGCCGTTGACGCGCGCCTGTTCCGATTTCAGCATCGTGCGGTAATCGACGACCTCGGTCGCCAGGATGTCGGCGTCGGTGAGCAGCTTGAGCCACTCCTTGCTCGTTTTCTTTGGAAAAATTTCGTCGAGCACTTTCTGAATTCGCTCGCCGTGAAAGTTGCGAATCACGTTGTCGGAGTAATCGGGATCTTTTTCGAGATGCTCGATGCCGACGATTTTGCAGAACGACGGCCAGCGCTTCTCGTCGACGCCCGCGATGCAGATGTGTCCGTCGCTGGTCGGGAACGCGCCCCATACGCCGTGCAGAAATTGATGCCCGCGGCCGGCGCGCTCCGGCTCGACGCCGGTGATCGAGGTGTAGTTTATCTCCATGCCCTGCATCGCGATCATCGTGCCGTAGATCGACGCGTCGACCTTCTGCCCCTGCCCGGTGCGCTCGCGCGCGAACAGCGCCGCCAGGATTCCGCCCGCCAGGCTGAGCGCTCCCGAGTGATCCGCGATGAACATCCCGGCCGCGAGCGGCGGGTCCGACGGCATCCCCGTCTTCGCCATCACGCCGCTGGCCGCCTGCGCCAGCGTGTCGCGGCTCGGCCGCGTCACCCACGGGCCGCGTGGTCCCCACGAACTGCCCTGCGCGTACACGATGCGCGGATTTATTTTGCGCAATTCGTCGTAGCCGAGGCCGAGCCGGTCGAGCACGCCGGGGCGATAGTTGGTCACCAGTACGTCGTAGGACTTGACCATCCGGCGGATGATTTCGATCGCGTCGGGTTTCTTGAGATCGGCGGTGATGCTGCGCTTGCCGCGATTCATCGCGATGAAGTAATGCGAGACCGTCGCGTTCTGTACCTCGGGGCCGCCGATCAGCGCCGCCAGCATCCAGCGGCTCAAATCGCCGGTCTCCTTGTTCTCGATTTTCACGACGTCGGCGCCCTGGTCGGCAAGAAACAGGCCCGCAAACGGTCCCTGGATCTCCTGCGCGATCTCGATGACCTTGATTCCAGCCAGCGGTTTACTCATTTTCGACAGCCCCTAAACGACCGTTCAGGTATTGGGATGCGCGGGCATTATCATGCCGAAGCGCGCAAAATCTCAAGTCTCGATTCTGCCGCGGGCCGCACTTCGCGCGAATCGAAGATGCCGCTAAGCTCATCGGCGATGGAACCGAGCATCTACAACTACCCGGACATTTTCCGTCGCGCGCACCTGGAAAGCCCCGGCGAGATTCCGGCCGAGGTCGAATTTTTGCAGCGAATCTGGGCGCGGCATCGCAAACGTCCGGTGCGCCGCATTCTGGATGTTGCGTGCGGCGACTCTCCGCACGGGCGGCTGTTCGCCGGCGACGGATTCGAAGTCGTCGGCATCGACCGCTCGCCCACGATGATCGCGGCGGGACGCAAGAAGGCGCCGCGCGACGGCATGCTGCGCTTCTACCGGCGCTCGATCGAAAAGTTCACTCTCCCCGAAAGGAAATTCGACGCAGCAATTTTCATGAGCGAGACGCTGCCGGTGATCGTCGACAACGCGGATTTGATGTCGCACCTGAAATCGGTCGGGCGCGCGCTCAACCGCGGCGGTCTCTACTGCGTCGATATCGATCGACAGGACACGATACACCGCGTCGCGCGGCGCACGATTTGGCGTGAGCGGAACGCGCGCGCCGGTTCGATTCCGCTCAAGATTCGCGAGTTCAACCGGCCCATCGCGTGGCACTCGCCGCTGCATTCGATCTACGAGCTCGAATGCACGATCGGATTTCCCGACGGCACGGTGACCACGCGCGACCTGATTCCCGTGCGCTACACGCCGCCGTGGGCGCTTGAGCTCGCCGCGCGCGCATCCGGGATGTTCGAGATGATTGCGGCTTACGCCGACCTGTCGTTCAGCAAGCCGATGGCGAAATGCCGCTACCGATGGCTCGGCGTGCTGCGGCGCAAGTGACGCAGGCTAGCCGGCGTCGAGATGCTCGATCGAATCGAGCACCTCGGGATGCCAGCCGCTGTCGAAGTGCAGAATCTGGATCGATCCCAGCTCGACGACTGGCTCTCGAGCGATCAGCTTGCGCACGATCGCGCGGATGACGCCGCGATGCGCGACCACCAGCGCGTCGTT
>DASQHV010000029.1:0-24446 GCA_035631915.1 Candidatus Acidiferrales bacterium
TTTCTTAATATTGGGTGCAGGGGTCACCCCTGCTTTGTGCAACGCGCCGGCGTGGTTTATAGCATGAGAATCTTCGGAGGAATCGCGTATGTCCTGGGAGAAAGAGGTCGAGGAAATTCGCCGCCGCGTCGAGATCGCGAAAGGCATGGGCGGCGCCGAAAATATCAAGCGCCAGCATGACGGCGGCAAACTCACCGTCCGTGAGCGAATCGACCGCCTGCTCGACCCCGGCTCGTTTCACGAGTACGGCGCGCTGGCGGGCGCGCCCAAGTACGAGGGCCAGACGCTGGTCTCGATCATGCCGGCAAACTTCGTCGGCGGCACCGGACGAATCAACGGGCGGCGCGTGGTGGTCGGCGGCGACGACTTCACGGTGCGCGGCGGCGCAGCTGACGCGTCGATTGGCAACAAGCAGGGCTACGCGGAGCTGCTGGCGCATGAGCTACATCTGCCGATCGTCAGGCTGGTCGACGGCACCGGCGGCGGCGGCAGCGTGCGCTCGCTCGACACGATGAAGCGAACTTACGTGCCGGCCAATCCGGCGTTTGACATCCTGGTGAAAGTCACCGCCGAGGTGCCGGTGGTCGCGGGATGCATGGGCTCGGTGGCGGGACTCGGCGCGGCGCGCGTGGCGGCGTCACATTTTTCAGTGATGGTGCGCGGCACGAGCCAGCTGTTCGTCGCGGGGCCGCCGGTGGTCAAGTGGGGCGTCGGCGAGGAACTCACGAAGGAGGAACTCGGCGGCTCGGACATTCACGCGCACATGAGCGGCGCGGTCGACAACGAGGCCGAGAGCGAGGAGGACGCGTTCGCGCAAATCCGCCGCTTCCTTTCGTACATGCCGCAGAGCGTGTGGCAGGCGCCGCCGCGAATCACGCCCGACGACGACCCCAGCCGCCGCGAGGAGGAACTGATCAGCATCGTGCCGCGCAATCGGCGACACCCGTACGACTCGCGACGAATAGTGGAGCTGGTCATGGATCGCGATTCGTTTTTCGAGATGGCGCCGTTCTTCGGGCCGTCGCTCATAACCGGATTCGCGCGGCTCGACGGATTTCCGGTGGGCGTGATGGCGAACGATCCGTACAACATCGCGGGCTCGCTGGACGGTCCGGCGTCCGACAAGATGGTCAAGTTTGTCGACCTGTGCGACACGTTCCATTTGCCGGTGGTCAACTTCGTCGATCAGCCGGGATTCTTGATCGGGCGCGAGGCCGAGATGTCGGGGACGATACGCCGTGGCGTGCGGGCGCTGTACGCGCTGTTCCAGACGCAGACGCCGTGGGTCGCGATCATGGTGCGCAAGGCGTTCGGCGTCGCGGGCGCGGGGCACGGCGTCACGACCGGCCTGAATCTGCGCTACGCGTGGCCGTCCGCGGATTGGGGCTCGCTGCCGATCGAAGGCGGAATCGAGGCGGCGTACAAGCGCGACCTGGCGGCGTCGAGCGACCCGGAAAAGCTGCGCCGCGAGCTGGAGGAGAAATTCAACGCGGTGCGCTCGCCGCTTCGCACTGCGGAGGCCTTCGGCATCGAGGAGATAATCGATCCGCGCGACACGCGGCCGATTCTCGTCGATTGGGTGCATCAAGCGTACGAGATCGTTCCGACGCAACTAGGAATTCGCACCCGCACCATGCGCCCGTGAGCGGAACTGATTAAGGTGCCGCGGCCGCGCGAGCTTCAGTGGTGGCGGTCTCGGCTCCGGTCTGTGCGCGGATGCCGCGCGCAATCACGAGCGAAACGATGTAGATCGCCATCCCGACGATGCTCACCTTGATCCACGCCTGCCAGCCGAAGTGCTTGGCAACGTAGAGCGTCAGCGGCGCCGAGATTCCCGCCCACGCCCGCGCGACCAGACCAAAGAAGGCCCAGCCGGTGGCTTGCAGAGCGGGGGACACCTCCTCGAGCGTTTCCGAGAAGTGCGCGGCCCACGGCACGTAACCGATCGCGAGAAAACCGCCCAGCGTTGCCGCCACCAGCGCCATCTCGCTGCGCGGAAGACCGCCGCCGGTGAAGCTTGGCACCCACCACGCAAGCAGTCCGATGCTTAGCGCGGCGCCAAGAATCGCAATCGGCTTGCGAATCTGGAGGCGGTCGGAGACGAACCCGGTGAGGATCAGCACGGCGAGGTTAGTGAACCAGAAATGCGAATTCATCTCGGCGGCCTCGGCGGCGCTGTACTTGAACGCCTGGGTGAACATCAGCGGGCCGAACGCGGTGATCGCGAAATAGAGCGTCAGGTTCGCGTTCATGCCGAGCACCTGCAGCCAGATTTCAGGATGCCGAAGCAGTTTGGCGAATGCGTCGTTGGTGCTCGACGGCAATTCAGCGGCCTTCATCACGACGCCGCGCGCTTCCATCGCGGCGATTTCGGTACGGAAGATTTGCAACCGCAGCGCGGGACTCAAGTCCTTCAGCCACAGCACGATCGGGATGTACATCGCGAGTCCCAAAAAGCCGGTGAACCAGATCTGCGATTGCCAGGTGTGGTAGATCGGCAGCGTCGTCGCGGCGATCTTGTTGGCCATGAAGTTGGCGCCGACCGGGCCTATCGTGAGAAAGCCGAACGCCAGCGCGCGATCGACGCGCGGCGACATGTCGCGCATCAGCGCCGCACCGGCTCCCGCCATCGTTCCGGCGACGACGCTCATCGTCGTGCGGATAATGATGAACGTCACGATGTTGGTGATGAAAAGGTTGCAGAATACCAGGATCACCGTCAGGCCGAGACAGATGTCGATGATGACGACGCGACCGTAGCGATCGGCGAGCGGGCCGCCGAAGAATGCGGAGATGCCAGAGGTCAGGACCGCGAAGGTGATGAAGTAGCCGTAGCCGACCTGGCTGAAGTGCAGATAGGGCAGCAACAGCGAGAGTATTGGCGCGAGCTGAAACTCGTAGGAAACGAGAATCGTCGCGACGACGGTGAGCATCAGCAGCGACCATCGATGCGCGCCACGCGGATATTCGTTCAGTGTGCGAGCCGCAGCGAAACTGTTCATTGAGCCTCCCTTGCGGTCACTCGGCAATTCGAGCCGACCCATTTTCTCTACAACCAAGCGGCGCAAAAAGACAACACGAAATCTTTTGGGCGCTGGTGCGCGCGTGCGCTGCCTGCTAAGAGGCGGTAGCCGCGAACTTGCAACGCTGCGCGAAAGGGATGCTGCGCGATGGAAATAAAGAGCCCGGCCGTGGGCAAGGTGCTGAGATTGTCGGTGGACGCCGGCGCACTGGTGGCGCGCGGCGATGAAGTGATGGTGATCGAATCGATGAAGGTCGAGATCCCGATCAAGTCGCCGGCAGCGGGGCGCGTGAGAGAATTTCGCGTCAAGGCCGGCGATCAGATTCAGCGCAACTTCGTGCTCGCCGTGCTCGACGGGTGAGCGCTCAGCCGGGTTGTCCCTCGCGCCGAATGCCCCATCGCTCCCAGAACGTAACGGACATGACAGGTTTGCGATCCGGCCGCGCCCAGCGTCCCTTCGGATAGCCAATCGGAATCAGCAGCACGTTCGCATACTCGGGCGGCACTCCGAGCCGCGCGTCGATCTCGCTGGCGAACATTGTGTGCATCCCCGTGATCGACGAGCCCAGCCCGTAGCCGCGCGCCGCGAGGCATAGGTTCTGCACTGCCGGATAAATCGCACCCCACATCGGCTGCCCGGCGCGCGCCCGGTCGGTGTATTTTTTGACGCACGCGAAAATCATCACCGGCACGTCGGCCAGATGCTCAGCCAGGTACTTCGCGGAACGGAGGTTGCGACCGCGCTGGCTCTGTGGATCCGTCGCGACCACCTGGCGCTCGACGGGCGTGAAAATTCTTTCCCACGCCGTCAAATATCGCACGGCGACGAATTGCTTGGTTTCCGGATCGGTGACGACGATGAAGTACCACGGCTGGCGATTGTGCCCGCTCGGACCCATCGTCGCCGCCTCGATCACTTTGACCAGCAGCTCGGGTGCGACCGGTTCGGGCTTCAGCCGGCGCATCGAGCGCGTAGTGTAGATCGCCTCGTAGAGGTCGAATTCAGGATTGCCGTACATGCGCGCGAACGTAGCAGTTTTCGACGCCCGAAAGGAATTTGTCCTCGTCGACGATTTTGACGCTCTCACTTTTCTCACTTTCCCGGCGGTTTCACGATGCGCTATGAAGAACGAACTGAATCGTTGTCGCCGCGGAGGAAGCCGTGCCCGAAATCATTCTGCATCAATACGTGAATTCGCCATTCTCCGAAAAAATCCGCAAGATTTTTGCGCACAAGAACGTCACCTGGCGGTCCGTCGAGCAGCCCGTGATCATGCCCAAGCCCAAACTGATCCCGCTCACCGGCGGCTACCGTCGAATTCCGGTGCTGCAAATCGGCGCCGACGTGTGGAGCGACACCGGGATCATCATCAAGAAAATTGACGAGCTTCATCCGGAGCCGACGCTCTATCCGGGCGGGCTGACCGCCGCGGCCGAGACGATGAACCAGTGGGCGGACCGCCGCCTGTTCTGGTCGACGACGCCGGTGATCTTCGAGAAGCTCGGCGCGTCGGTGCCCAAGGAATTCATCGAAGACCGTTCGAAGATGATGCGCGGCTCCAGCTTCGCCGACCTCACGCAGACGGCACCCGACGCGCGCAATCAGCTGCGCGCCTTTCTCGACATCCTGGACCGTCAGCTCGCTACAAGTCCGTTCCTGCTCGGCGATTCCTTCAGCCTTGCCGACGCCGCATGCTTTCATCCGGTCTGGTTCCTGCGCGCCGAGCCGACCGCGTTCGGATTCGCGCAGCGGCGGAAGAACCTGATGCGATGGTTCGACCGGATCGACGCGATGGGCTACGGCAACGTGACGCCGATGGATCCCGACGAGGCGCTGAAGATTGCGCGCGAGAGCACGCCGGCCGCGGCAGAGAACGTCAACGCGAACGATCCCAACGGACTGAAAGCGGGCGCGAAGGTGAGCGTCACGCCAGACGACTACGGCTTCGATCCGGTGACGGGCCGCGTGGTCATCAGCACGGTTGACGAGATCGCAATCGAGCGCGAGGATCGCGAGCTCGGAAGAATCGTTAATCATTTTCCGAAGATTGGCTTCCGTATTGCCTCTGCCTGACCGCGTTTGCGTGCGCACCGGCGCTCTGATGTCCGGCCCTGTCGCAAGACGCGGCAGAGCCGACCGTTGCGCAGCATAGACTAAACAATCCAACAATAGGTAATCGAAGTAGTAACACCAATACTACTTCAACTACCTAGTTAGTATTTCGTTCGATTATATAGATGATGGTAGAGTGACTACTGGGCGCGATTCGAAGGGGGGCCTTCGCATTGTCCAGGCGTTTTTCTTTGGGGTTGTTGGGTGTGGCGGCGGGACTGCTGCTTGTCGTGGTGCCTCTCGCGCTGCCGCAATCGGCGGCGCCTAACTCCGTGCTGACGCATCCGAATGATCCAACCGGGAGCGCGCGCGAGGCGTTCCAGCTTTCGCGACGCGGACTGAACTTCGGTGTTCCGAGCGGCGCGTACCGAACGGCGATTCGGCAGATGCGTCGCCAGGAACGCGATGCTGCTATGGCGGGGCAGGGCGCGATCATGTCGTCGCGTGGGGCCGCGCAGCCGCTTGCCTGGAATGCGATCGGACCGAAGCCGCTGCTCAACGAAGTTCCCACTTTCGCGGGCGTTCCGCTCGGAGCGGCCTTGTCGGGTGCAACGGGCCGCGTGACAACCGTCATCGCGGACCCGACTGCGGCGGGCCGAATGTTCGTCGGGACTGGCGACGGAGGGCTGTGGATGCGCCCGACCGGCGCGGGACAGTTCGCGCCGATATTCGACGCAATGACGACGCAAGCGATCGGTTCGATGTTCCTGGACACGACGACCGCGCCCAACCCGACGCTCTACGCAGGCAGCGGCGAGGGCGACAATTCCGGCGACTCCTACTACGGGCAGGGCGTATTCGTGACGAGCGATCTCGGCGGCACGTGGTCGCAACTCGGCGCGCCGACGTTTGCGCATTCGTCGGTCGCCGGTATCGCCGTCGACACTTCGCGTACGCCGCGAATCATCTACGCCGCGGTGTCCTTCGGCTCGAGCGCGAATCGCGCGGACGCTTCGTGGATCGAATCCGACTTCAGCCGCAACGGGCTGTGGCGTTCGGCCGACGGCGGCGGTTCCTGGATTCCGTATCCGGCTGGAACGTTCGCGTCATGCCCATACTTTACCAACCTTCCGTGTCCCGCGACGGCGGTCGCAATCGACCCGGTCTCTCCCAACAACATCCTCACGGCGATCCTGGGCGTCGGGATATTTCGCTCGCCGGACTCGGGCTTCAGCTGGACGCAGGCCAATCTACCGAACCTGGGCGCGGGCGGCGTCGGTCGCGCGAGTATCGCGATGGGCAACGGGATGGCCTACGCGATGATCGGAGCGGCGGACGGCGTCGAGTATTCCGGCTTCTACAGTTCCGCCGACGGCGGCGTGACGTGGATCCAGGCGGCGGTGCCGAGCGCGGCTATCGGGAGTTCCACCATCGACGGAACCAGCCCGGCCAATTTCTCGCAATCGTGGTTCGACCAGGCGCTGACGATCGATCCGGCCGACTCGACCGGCCGGACCGTGGTGTTCGGCGGAGTGGGAATCTATCGGTCGGTCAACGCGGGCGGCGCCTGGACGATGCTCGCCGCGGCGGGCGGAACGCATTCGGACCAGCACGCGATCGCGTTCGACCCTTCGAGCGCTCACAGTTTTTTTGCCGGCAACGACGGCGGGCTCTATCGCTTCGACAACGGCGCGCAGACCTGGAGCGCGATCAATACGGATCTCGCCGTGATGCAGGCGCAATCGATCGGCCCCCATCCGACGAACAACGCGATCGCGCTGGCGGGGTTTCAGGACAACGGTACCGCGAAGTTTGACGGTACGCAGGCGCCCGCGTCGAGCTGGACGCAGGTTGACGGGCGTGACGGCGGCATCGCGGCGTTCGACCGTCTGAATCCGTTGTTCGGATATCACACCTTTGCGACGACCGTCGGCGGACCCGTGCTTGCGCGTTCGACCGACGGTGGTACGACTTTCAGCTCAGCCTCCACGACGAGCGCGCTGCAGGCCGCGATGACCGCGGCGAACGATCGCGGCGCCGCGTACTATCCACCGCTGGCGGTCGATCCGGCCACGGCGAAACGGGTGATGTTCGGTGCGCATTCGGTTTACGTTTCGACTGACGCGATGGTGACGTGGGCGCGCCAAACGACGCAGGACCTGGGCGGCGCGTGCAATAGCGGCGAGTGCGCGCTGCAGGATCTCGAGATCGCGCCGGCGGACCACACCAAGGCGTACGCACTCTCGATGGAAACGAGCACCACGCTGCGCCCGACTCCGTTCAGGGTGTTGACGACCGACGAAGCAGACCTGCAAGTCGACGTGAACCATCCCGCGGGCGCGCATTGGATCGACAAGACCTCGCAACTGCCACCGTTCGTTTTCCCGGACGAAACGCAGGCCACGGGAATCGCGGTGGACCCGTTCGATTCCGCGGTCGCATACCTGAGCGTGTCCGGGTTCACGGCCGCGACCGGAATCGGCCACGTCTTTGTCACGAGCGATTTCGGCGGCTCGTGGAACCAGGCCGACGGAAATCCCACGCTGCAAACTCCGCCGCCGGCCAATGCACTGCCGGACGTGCCGGTGCTGCGGCTTCTGGTTGATCGCAATGATGCGACCGGGCAGACGATCGTCGCGGCGACCGATATCGGGATTTTTAGAACCGTCGACGGCGGCTCGACCTGGGCGCCGTTCAACATCAGCGCGATTCCCGCCGTCGCGGTGTTCGACCTCGAGCAGAACCTCAACGGCGTGATCTTCGCGGCCACGCACGGCCGCGGGATTTTTCAGCTTGCCGGCGAGGGCGGCCCCGGGACGAGCAGCCCGACCCCGACACCGACCGCGGCGCCGACCTCGACCCCCGGCGCGACGCCGACTGCGACTGCCACGCCTACGCGCACTTCCACTCGCACGCCGACGCCCACCTCAAGCGCCACGGCAACGGCGACCGCGACAGCATCGCGCACCGCTACCAGCACGCCCACGCCGACCGCGACTGCCACGAGCAGTGCGACCGCATCGGCCACAGCCAGCCCGACGTCGACAGCTACTGCAACTCCAACCGTTACTCTGACGCCAACCGTGACGCCGACGCCTGGACCGACGTCAGCGCGCACCCCGGTCCCTTCGGCAACGCCCACGCCGACAGCTACAGCCTCTGCGACGGCAACTCCAACCGCGACCGCCACCGCGACCGCCACCGCGACGGCCACCGCCACTGCGACGGTTACCTCAACACCGACGCCTCAGCCGACCGTGTCGGCGTCGCTGACAGTCACGCCGAATGCGGCGAATTTCTCCGCGTCCAAGGTTGGCGCCCGCAGCAGACCGAAGAATTTCAAGGCCAGGAATGCCGGTACGGTGCCAATCGCTCTTACCGGAGTGGTGGTGACCGGCGACTTCCAGATGTCGGGCGGTACGTGCGGCGGATCGCTCGCGCCGAACAAGCGGTGCAACTACGGAGTGGTCTTCTCGCCGACTGCGCAAGGGCAACGCTCCGGCACGCTGACCGTCCGCAACAACGGTGCGAGCGGCCCTCGCGTCGTGAGCCTGACGGGCGCCTCGAAGAAGTAGCTGCGGAATCGAGATGCGGAGCTTCGCGCCCCGATGGGCCGCCCTTCTATTTCGGAGTCACTGCGCGCCGGGATTCTTCGACTCCGGCAGCCTCCGCATGACACCGAGCATCGGGTACTGGGGGACCCAGTTACCCCTTGGGCAGTCCCAGTACGCGCTCGCCGATAATGTTGTGCTGGATCTCGCTGGTCCCGCCCGCGATCGTCAGCGCCCTCGACGCCAGCATCCGGTACGACCACTTGCCCTTGTCGAGGGCGTGCTCCGCATGGAATTCCATCTGGCTGTAGGGCCCGAGCATCTCCATCGCGAACTTGTTCATCCTGAGATTGAGCTCGCTGGTGCATAGCTTGAGCACGCTACCCTCGGGTCCCGGCGGCAGGCCCTTGAGCCGTCGCGTCAATTGACGAAAGCCGGTGTAGCGCAGCGCCGCCGCGTCGCACGCGAAACCGCCGAGCCGCTGCCGCACGCTGGAATCCTCCCATGCGGTGTGGCCGTTGCTCTTGATCGATTTCGCCAGATGCACCAGTTCCTTCACCTGGCCCATCAGGTCGCGGCCGCCGCCGATTCCCGACCGCTCGAACATCAGCGTGGTGATCGCGACCTGCCAGCCCTGGTTTTTTTCGCCGATCAAATTTTTCTTCGGGACCTTGACGTCTTCGAAGAAGACCTCGTTGAAGTTCGCGTCGCCGGTAATCTGGACCAGCGGGCGCACGGTTACGCCGGGGCTGTGCATGTCGACCAGGATGTAGCTGATGCCCTTGTGTTTGGGCGCGTCGGGATCGGTGCGGACCAGCAGGATGCACATGTCGGCGTGATGCGCGTCTGAGGTCCAGACCTTCTGGCCGTTGACGATAAAGTAGTCGCCTTCCTCGACGGCGCGGGTCTGCAGGCCGGCAACGTCGGAGCCGGCGCCGGGCTCGGAGTAACCCTGGCACCAGAGTTCGTCTGCCGAGAGGATCTTCGGGACGTAGCGCTTCTTCTGTTCCTCGGTGCCCCAATGGATGATCGTGGGGCCGACCAGCATGATGCCCAGTCCGTTTACCAGCGTCGGCGAATTAACTTTGGACAGTTCCTCGCCGTAGATGATCTGCTGGGTGAGCGTGGCGCCGCGGCCGCCGTATTCCTTGGGCCAGCCGATCCCGACCCATCCGCCGGCGTGCATCTTCTTGTGCCATTCGACTCGCCGCTTCCAGTCGTCGGCGGTGCCCTCGGCCATCATCCCCATGTCATCGTCGGATTTACGGTCCTTGGGCAGGTTGGCTTTCAGCCAACTGCGGAACTCGTGGCGAAATGCTTCGTCCTCGGCGCTGAATTTGAAATCCATCGCAGTCGATTTCCTCCGGCGTGGAAGGCGGACTCACAATCCTGGCCGCACCCGACGCGGGCGTCGGCCGGAACGCCGCTCCCTAACAGTTGTTATATAGACGCCGACGGAACCCGATTCAAGGCAGCGCGCTCAAGCGAGCGCTCTCAATCATCTGCTGCGTTGACTCAGATAGACTTCTGGGTCGGCGATTTCCATCATCCGCTCGGGATTCTCAAGCGGCGCGAAGCCGAACTGCGCGTACAGTCCGTGCGCGTCACGAGTGGCGAGACTCCAGCGCCGCAGTCCCTGCAAGTCGGGATGCGCCATGATGCTGGCCATCAGCTCCTTGCCCAGGCCGCGCTCGCGGTAGTGCTCGTCGATATAGACGTCGGCGACATATGCGAAGGTCGCGAAATCCGAGATCACGCGCGCGAAACCGATCTGGAGGCGGCCGTCGTAGACGCCGAAGCAAAGCGAGTTCTCAACTGAGCGCTCGATCGTTGCGCGCGGGATGCCCGCGGCCCAATAGCTGCGCGTAAGGAAGCGATGAATCGCGTCGAGGTCAAGCTTCGACCGATCGGTGCTGATGAGAAAACGTCCCGCGTCCGATACCACCATCGAAGTCATGTCCCTCCTCCTCGATTTGCCGGCAGCCGGTACTCCGCGATGTGCGCCGGCGCCGGAATCGACCGATCCACGCGCGCGTCCACCACCGGCGCCAGCGTGGAAGTCGCGAGCGGGATCTCTCCCGCCCAGATCGGCAGCGCGTAGTCGGCTTCGTCGTCGATCGGACCGCCGCTGCGAAGCTTGGCCGAGGCCTCGTCGATTGGAATCGAGAGGACCGACGTCGCGGCGAGTTCCTTGTCGTTGGGCTGGCGGATGTAGTCCCAGCGGCCGGGCACGACGTTGTCGACCAGCCCCTTCATCACGGCGAGCTTTTCGGCCGGGTCCGAGACCAGCGTTGCGACGCCCAGGATCACGACCGAGCGGTAGTTCACCGACTGATGGAACGCCGCGCGCGCCATCACCAGCCCGTCGAGGTGTGTGACCGTCACGCAAATCGGCGTGCCGCCGGCGGCGGTGCCGAGCATCCGGCTGGCCGCCGAGCCGTGGATGTAGAGCCGGTCGCCGATTCGGACGTGGAGTGTGGGAATCACATAGGGTTGCGCGTCGACGGAAAATCCGACGTGGCAAACCAGCGCGGTGTCGAGCAAGCGGTTGATGACGTCGCGGTCGTAGGAGCCTCGCTTGGGCAGGCGCTTCAGCCGGGTCCGCCCGGTGGCGCGAATCGCGGTGTCCTGAGTTCCGTTTTCGATCGGGGCCGCATTGTGCGCTGGCGCTTCCATTCCGCTTTCCTTTTTGTTACAGTACATAACCATGAACGTATCGGTACAATACCAAATCCGCGGCGATTCAGGCAACCAGATCGCCGCCAGTATCGAGGATGGAATCCGGAGTGGCCGCCTGAACGCCGGCGACACCCTGCCCACCGTGCGCGCGCTCGCCGCGCGCCTGCGCGTCAGCCCGACCACGGTGGCGGCCGCCTACAACGCGCTGCGCGTGCGCGGCCTGGTGCACGGCTCGGGACGCCGCGGCACCGTCGTCAACCGCCGTCCTCCGCTGCTGATGCGAACCCCGCTGCGCGCGCCCGCGCCCGGTCTTCGCAACCTGGCTGAGGGCGGACCGGATCCCACGCTGCTGCGCTCGCTCCGCCCATACCTGGTGCGGTTGGAGGGCGGTCCCGGACAGTACGGCGATGCCGAGAACCGCAAGCGGTTGCTCGATTTGGCGGCGCGGCAGTTCAAGCACGACGGCATCGCGTCGGAATCGATCGCGGTGGTCAGCGGCGCGCTCGACGCTGTCGAGCGGGTGCTGCAAGCGTACCTGCGGCCGGGCGATCTGGTCGCTGTAGAGGATCCCAGCTACACCGGCGTGCTCGATCTCGTCGCAGCGCTAGGCCTGGTTGCCGAGCCGTGTGCGATGGACGACTACGGAATTCTGCCGACGGAGCTGAATCGCGCGCTGAAACGCGGCGTCAAGGCGTGCATCGTCACACCTCGGGCGCAGAATCCCACCGGCGCCGCGCTCGATCGCAAGCGCGCGGCTGAACTTCGCAAGGTGCTGGTTCACTATCCCGACATCGTCGTCATCGAAGACGATCACGCTGGCCAGGTCGCGGGCGCGGCGGCGATAACGCTGACGGCCGGTCGCGAGCGCTGGGCAACGGTGCGCTCGGTGTCTAAATCGCTGGGACCCGATCTGCGAGTCAGCGTGATGGCGGGCGACCCACTAACGGTCGCGCGGGTGCAGGGGCGGCAAAGCCTGGGCCCGCGCTGGGTCAGTCACATCCTGCAGGACCTGGTGGCGGCATTGTGGGCGGATCCGAAGACGTCCGCGATGTTCAAGACGGCGGCGGACGCATACGCGCATCGGCGTCGCGCGTTGATCGAAGCGCTGGCAGCCTACGGCATCGCTGCGCGCGGCCGCTCGGGACTCAACGTATGGATTCCGGTCGCGGAGGAGGCGGAGCTGGTGCAGGCGATGGCCGCGAAGGGGTGGGCGATTCGCGCCGGCGAGAGTTACCGGATCAAGAGCCCGCCGGGCATTCGCGTGACGATATCGACGCTCGCGCCAGACGACGCGCGACGCTTCGGCGCGGACTTTGCCGCGTCGATGCGCCCGACGTCACATGCGCAGTCGGCGTGAGGCCGGATCGAAAAGACCGACTCGGAACAAATCGTAGATCGGCGCAGAGATTGCGCCACCCAGGAAACGTCGTGGCCGATGGCGGGCAGTTGCCCGCTCCGCCATCAGACCCAGGCGCGCACGGAATGCGCGCCCCACGAACGCCGGCTCAGTCGAGTCGCGCGCCGGCGACTACTCGAGCCGCCACAGCGATCGCGCGGCGTTGGCCGAACGCTCGACGAACTTCTTGCCGTACTCGTACTGCGCCTCGAAGATCGGCGCGAGCGGAGTTTCCTTGGCCCATTCGGTGGCCGAAGCCTGGAAGTCGATCGCCCGCTTCGCGACCTTCTCGGTGGTGTCGATGTACCAGGCGGCGAACTTCTTCGCGCCCTCGACGTTGAACAGCTTGCCGCCCATCTCCGCAGCGTTCTCAAACAATGTCGAAACAGTTTCTTTCTCAGCCATCTTTTTCCTTCCTCCCGATTTTCGGCGCGCTTTTGGTGCGCCGCTTGGTGCGTTTAAATTACTCATTGAATCCATCTGTGCTTGCCGTTGTTGTCGCATCGGTGACGAAACTGGCTGTTTCGTTGTTTCCCGGCGATGGCCTGACCTCCCGAATCAACTATCGCGCTGCGCCAACCATGCGCCGATTTGAGGCCACAGGCGCTTCAGCGCATCGGAGCTCACCGCGGCGCCCATGTGTCCGGTCGGGTAGTGCAGGTTCTGCTTGTCGACACTCGAGACGCAGTCGGGCAGCGGCTCGCTGGACGCGGGACTGACGATATCGTCGCGGTCGCCGATCACATTCAGCAGCGGTGCGACGATTCGCTTGAGGTCGACGATCGTGCTGCCGACTTTCATCGCGTTCTTCTTCAGCAGGTTCTCGCGCGACATCTCCGAAGTCTCGAGGAAAATCTTTCCCGCCATCGGCACGTCGCTATGGAGCCAGCGCTCGAACAGCCGGAACATCTCGATGTAGCCGGGGCGCGAGGAGCTGCGATACGCGCCGACGAACTTGTCGAGCAGGTGATGGGTCGGCGCGAGCGTGTTGAAAAACGAGAAGATCATCCAGGCGGGCGCGTTGCCGTACATGTCGACGATGGTCTGCGCGCTACGCGCCGGCATCGCGGACGCCAGGTGTTCGATCGGCAGCCGGCGCTCGCTGGTGTCGAACGGAATCGTCAGCGTGACCAGGTTCTTCACGTTGCGGCCGTGCAGCGCAGTGTACATCGTCGCCAGCAGCGCGCCGAAGCAATAGCCGAGAATCGAAATCTGCTCGACGCCGCTGTAAATCTGGATCGCGCGCACCGCGTTGGCGATATCCTGGTTCACGTAAGCGTCGAAACCGCGCCATTTGTCCTCGGGCCGCGGCGGAATCCAGTCGATCAGGTAAACGTCGAAGCCCTGCTTGACCAACACCTCGACCACGCTGCGTCCGGGCAGCAAATCCAGGATGAATGGCCGCTTGATCAGCGAGTAGATCAGCAGGACGGGCGTGTGATGCGCCGTGCCGACCGCCTCGTAGTGACGCAGCCGCACCAGACCCGACTCGTAGATGATGCGTGACGGCGTGGTCGGCGGGGGATCGTCCATCGGCGCGCCAAAGCCGGTGCGGAACGCGTCGAGGGTGCGCATCGCGCCTTCCATCCAGTAGGAAGCAACTTCGCTAATTGCCGACATCGTTGCTCACCTCCGTGTGATCCGCGCCGTTCCATCCCGACCACACGGCGACCTCGTGCACGCCAGCTTTGCGGGCGCGTGGCGCGGCGTCGCCGTCGTGGCTGTTGATGATCGAGCTGCGAACTGCGTCGTGAAGTTCGCGAGCGTAGTCCTCGTCGGCCTGACGCTCGGCGGACGCTTCGCGCAGCTCGTCGCGCAGCGCGCGCACGTCATTGCGCATCGCTTCGACTTCGGTCGCAGTCGGCAGGCCGACCGTGGGCCACAGTGCCGAGAAAAACGCGCCCGTCACCGCCGCGTTGAAGCGCTGAACTCGCAGCATCGTGTCGATCGCGGTGCCCAGCACCTGTCCGAAGGTCGGGCTGGAGTAGAGACGATTGGTCGCGTTGTTGGCGACTTCGACGACCTTGTCGTACGCCTTCCAGCCGACCTCGGTCAGCTCGCGATCGCTTTTCTTTTCGACGATGCACTTGATAGCGCCGGACGGGGGCTCGGGCATCAGGGCCTGCGCGAGTTTAAGCAGCTCGTCGGTAAACTGGGATTCGCCGCTGTTGATGCCGTTGGTGTTCGCCTGTTCGGTGCCGTTCTTTGCCATGTGTGGTGCCCCTCTGACCGTTGGTCGTCCCTGTTTCTAATCCGATTTTTGTTGTGTAGAAGTATAGCTAATATTAGAGTTAGGTCAAGGATTAGTATTGCTTAATTTTGTCCCACGTGTGACAGAATCGGGAAATCTTGGCCCAAAACTGCCCACGCCGTCACATTCGCGACATATGGAGCGCCTGTGCTACGAAGCCGATGTGGTTGCGGAACACTCAGTCGACCCAAAATCGCTCGCGCGGCTGAAGTCGCTTTCCTGGATGCGCGACGAACAGGCGCGGCGGCTTGCCGGCTACGCGACCGGGATCAAGGTGCGTCGCGACGACGCGATCTTCATGGAGGGCGAGGCCTCGAGCCGCGTCTATCTGCTGCTGTCCGGCGTCGCGAAGCTTTGCTACGTGAATCGCAATCAGCGCGTGCTGGTCGGCTTCGTAGGTCCGGGCGAAGTCTTCGGCCTGTCGTCGCTGCTGCCGCAGACGACGCGTCCCTTCCGCTGCGAGGCCTACAGCGATTGCACGGTAGCGGTGTTCAAGCCGGAGATTTTCGTGGATACGGTGATGGGGATTCCGCTCGAACGCTTGAGCGTCGTGCTTGACGCGACGGTCGGGCGCTGGTGGGGGATGCTGGTGCGCTACGCGAACTTCGTCGGGCTGGGGTTGCGCGCGCGATTGGCGGGTGCGCTGCTCGAACTTGCGGCGAAGTTTGGCGTGCGCGATTCGCGCGGCACCCTGCTGACGATCAAGCTGACGCACGCGGACCTGGCGGAGCTGGTCGGCGCGTCGCGCCAGCGCACTACCGAGCAGCTCAACGACTTCGAGCGCGAGCGCGTTATCATCCGCGACGGGCGCCGGCTGATTATCGTGCCGGAAAAACTCTGGCAGCTCGCGCAGGAACCGGCGGCCAACTGAATCGCGCGAACGTCAAGACACTCGGGGATTGCGATGCCATCAGACAAATTCGTGAGCGCCAACGGCCTGCGGCTTCACTACCTCGACTTCGGCAACGACGGCGCACCGTGGCTGGTGTGCATCCACGGCCTGACGGGGAACGCCCACAACTTCGACGCGCTGGCGCCACATCTCACCCGCCGCTATCACGTGATTTCGGTCGACGTGCGCGGCCGCGGCGACAGCGAATGGGGTCCGGCGGCGGAGTATTTGCCGCAGCACTACGCGTCGGATTTGGCGGCGATGCTCGAGACGATCGGCGCCGCGCGCGTCAGCCTGATCGGCACTTCGATGGGCGGAATAATTTCGATGATGTATGCGGGCGGGTGGCCCGATCGGGTCGAGCGGCTGCTGCTGAACGACATTGGACCCGAGATCGATCAGGCCGGAGCGACGCGAATCGGCGGCTACGTCGGCACCGCACCCGAGCGATTCAAGGACCTGGACGAAGTTGCGCTCCATTTCAAGCAAAACTATCCCGCGCTGGCGCCGCTCGCGCTCGAGGTCGTGCGCGAGTTCGTGAAGTGGTCGGTCAAGCCCGCGCCGGACGGCGGCTTGACGTGGAAGATGGATCCGAGCGTGCGACGGCCACTGCGCGGCAATGTCGCTCAGCAGCGGCTCGATTTGTGGGTGCCGTTTGCGCGGATTGCGTGTCCGATTCTGATCGTGCGCGGCGCCGACAGTGATATCCTGGCGCCCGCGACCGCCCAGCGGATGTGCACAGTGCATCACCTCGCGAAGAGCGTTGAGGTCCCGGGTGTCGCGCACGCGCCGATGCTCACCGAACCCGCGGCGCTCGCCGCTATCAAGGAATTCTTCGCGCTCTAGCGGGTTCTACTGGCGCACGTGGATGCGGCCGCCCCAGCGCAGGAATGCGATCTTGCCGTCGGGACTGCGCAGGAACTCGCCCTGGATATCTTTCATCGCCGGCTCGACCATCGCGATTCTGTCCGGCGCGACCAGCCCGGCACGAAACGGCGGCGGCGGCGGACCGGGTCGAATGTCGCGGTTTGGAAATCCGCCCTTCGGCGATACGTGGAACATCAGCTTTCCGTCTTCGACCTTGAGTTCGACGTCGCCGAGTAGTTGATCGTAGCGGCCCGCATACTCGGCCATCTGCGCCGCCGCCATCGGAAGCTCAACCGGTTCGGGGTCTTCGTAACCGAGGAACTTTGGCAGCAACTCCTTGGTCGCATCGCGCGCGACCAGGCCGCCGGTGTTCGAATTGGTCATCAGCGCAAGCCCAAATTTGCGCTCCGGCGCCATCACGAAGCCGGAGATTTGCCCCCAGGTGCCACCGCCATGGAAGACGCGGGCGATGCCGCCGATGCTCTGAATCCTCCACCCGAGGCCCATCTTGTAGTCAAGCTCACCGATCTCTCCCGGCGACTGCATCGCGGCGATCGTTTGCGGCGAGAGCACGCGGGCGCCGTCTTCGGCGGTTCCGCCGCCGAGATGAAATCGCGCGTAGCGCAGCTGGTCGAGAATCGACGCGGCGATTCCGCCGGCGGCGCGCGAGGCGCGCGTCAACTGCCAGGGCCGCAGCACGATCGTTTTGTCGGCTACAGTGGCGTGGCCGACCGCGAAGCCGTGAAGCATCACCTGGGTCGGAAGCAGCAGGGATCGCTTGAGCCCAAGCGGGCTCAGCACCAGTTCCTTCAATGCGGTTTCGTAAGTCTTGCCCGTCAGCACCTCGATCAAACGGCCCGCGAGTGAGAACGCCGAATTGTTGTACGAGAGCACACTGCCGAGCGGCGACAGTTGCGGCAGCTTCGACATCAGCCCGACGTACTTCGCCAGCGCGTCGTCGCCGTCGCCGGTGTCCTCGAACCAGTCGCCTTCCCATCCGCCGGAATGATTCAGCAGGTGCCGCGTCGTCACGCGCGCGGTCACGTCCGGATCCTTCATCCTGAAAGCCGGCATATAGGTGCGGAGCGGAGCGTCGAGGTCCAGCTTCCCAGCCTCGACCAGGCGCATCAGCGCCGTGGCGGTAAAGGTCTTGGTGGTCGAGCCGATCTGGAAGAGCGTGCTTTCGTCAACCGGCAGAGGATGATTGATGCTGGTGACGCCGAAGCCGCGCGCGAAGTCGCGCCCCTCGCAGGTGATACCTAGCGCGACGCCGGGAACCTTGTGGCGCGACATCGCGTCGGGAATTCGCTCGCATATCGCGGCGAACAGCTCGCCCGCGTCCATCCGCGACTCACTCACGCTGCGAATCGGGCTGTAGGACTCAATGCGGGAACTCGACGATCACCTTGGCGCGTGTGCCGGGCTGCTTGAGCGCCGTGAACATCGCGGGCAGCTCGTCGACCGCGATCACGTCGGTGATCATCGGCTTGGCGTCGATCTTGCCCGACGCGAGCGCGTCGATCGTTTCCTGGAACTCGCCGTGCGTATAGGCGAGCACGAAATCGACGCGCACTTCCTTCATGATGCACACCAGCGGCGTGACCAAGTCGGGCTCCATGCAAACTCCAATCACGACCACCTGCCCGTGATTGCCCACCATCCCGATGGCGGTGCCGAGCGTGCTTTTCACGCCGATACATTCGAACACGACATCCGGCGCGCGGCCGGTGATCGACTTGACTTTGTCGGCGGGATTTTCCTTGTTGGGATTGACTACTGCGTCGGCGCCGAGCTTCAGCGCAAGTTCGGTGCGTCCGGGCGCAAGTTCCGATACGACGACCGCGCTCGCGCCCTTGGCCTTGGCCCAAATCAGCGCCGAGAGTCCGATCGGTCCCGCACCCATCACGACGACACCGTCGCCGGCCTTGATGTTAGCGCGCTTCACTCCGTGCAAGCCGACCGACAGCGGTTCGACCAACGCACCTTCGCGCGAGCTGATCCTGGCGGGCAGTTTGAGCAGGCTGCGCGCGCCGCAAACGACATACTCGGCGTATGCGCCGGGCAGTTGCCCCAGGCCGAGGCCGCGCAGCTTGGCGCAATGCATCGAGTCGTCGCGCTTGCACGGGTCGCACACGCCGCATGCGATGTACGGCAGCGAAGTGACGCGCTCGCCGACCTTGTATCCGCTGACGCTCGGCCCGAGTTCGTGAATCTCGCCGCAGAATTCGTGACCCATCACGCTGTCCGGATGAAGCCCCATCCCGTACTGCACGGCGTGCAGGTCGGAACCGCAAATTCCGCAGGCGTGAACCTTCAGCACCACCTCGCCGGCGCCGGCGCTGGGCTTGGGCACGTCGATGACGGCCATGCGATCTTTTTCCTTGAACACTGCAGCTTTCATCGCGACGATCCTTCTCTATTGCGCGCGACGGCGCTTACTTCTGTTGAATCAGCTCGATCTTGTAGCCGTTGGGATCCTCGATGAACGCGATTGCCGTCGTGCCATGCTTCATCGGACCGGGCTCGCGGACCACCTTGACGCCGCGCGCCTTGAGGTCGGCGCAACTCTTATAGATGTCGTCGACGGCAAGCGCGACGTGCCCGTACGCGGTGCCGATTTCGTACTTGGAAGTCCCCCAGTTCCAGGTCAGCTCGATCACGGCGTTTTGATCTTCGGTGCCGTAACCGACGAAGGCCAGCGTGAATTCGCCGCCGGGGAAGTCGTGCTTGCGCAGCAGCTTCATGCCGAGCTGGTCGCAGTAGAACTTGAGCGATTCGTCCAGATTGTTGACGCGGAGCATCGTGTGCAGCAGACGCATAGAGTTCTTCCTGTTGCGGCGGCGGCTAGTTTTTGGATTTGCCGGCGCGCTCGCGTTTCGATTCGATTGCCTTCTGGAGGTCGCTGCGGATGCCGGCAAAGACGTCCTCGGTCGGTGCGATTCCCGCCGCCTTCATCTTCTCGACCAGTTCCCAGCGCTCCAGCCCGAGCATCGTTTTCGCCTCGTGCTCATGCAGCCGTTTGACCCGCACTAGTTCCAAAATCGCAAGCTCGCGGACGCGCGCGCCGAACTCAGTCTTGGAAAACTGGGCGTCGAACACGTCGTCGGGAAGTTCCAGCTTGATGTTCATCGCGGGCCGTGCGGGTTTTACGCCCCGACTTTCCGCAATCGCCAAACTATTGTCAATCGGCGCCCGATGCGGTGCAGCGCGCCGCTTTGCAGAGTGGCGCGCGATTGTCTAAGTATCTGCCAGGGCACCAATCAGCCGGGATAGACTCGACTAATCGAATCGTTCCAGGAGTGAGCGCGATGGATTTCAATTTCAATCCCGAAGACGAGGCTTTCCGCAAGGAATTCCGCGCGTGGCTTGATCAGAACAAGCAGTTCGCGCCGCGGCCGCGCGAGACCATGTTCGCGGAGAGCAAAACCGTCTTCGACGAGCAAAAGGCGTGGGCCAAAAAGATGGCCGAGGGGCGCTGGCTCGCGCCCAACTGGCCGGCGCAATACGGGGGACGCGGCGCCAGCATCCTCCAGACAATCGTCTACAACGAGGAACTCGCACGCGCCGGAGTCAGCGCGCCGATGATCGGCATGGGCACCTCGCTGCTGGGGCCGACGCTGTTGCATTGGGGCACCGAGGAACAGAAGCAGCGCTTCATCCCGCCGATCATGAAGGCGGAAGAAGTCTGGTGCCAGGGATACTCGGAGCCGGGCTCAGGATCGGACCTGGCGTCGCTGCAAACGCGCGCGGTCGAGGACGGCGACGACTTCGTCGTCAACGGGCAGAAGGTCTGGACTTCGATGGCGCAGTTCGCCGACTGGATTTTCCTGCTGGTGCGCACCGATCCCGACGCGCCCAAGCACAAGGGAATCAGCTACCTGCTGGTCGACATGCACAGCCCCGGCGTGACGGTGCGTCCGCTGGTGCAGATCACCGGAAGCAAGGGCTTCAACGAGGTCTTCTTCGAGGACGTGCGCGTGCCGAAGAAGCATCTCGTCGGCGAGAAGAACCAGGGCTGGCAGGTTGCGATCACCACCCTGATGTTCGAGCGGTCGGGCGGCGGCGGCGATCGCGGAGCGCTGTGGCAATGTCGCGAGCTGGCGGAGCTTGCCAAGTCGTTGCCGCGCAACGGCGCCACGGCGTGGGACGACGCCAGCGTGCGCCAGAAGATCGCGGAGTTCTACTGCGAGGCCGCGGCGCTGCGCTACACCGGTTATCGTCAACTGACGCGGCGCTTGAAGGGAGTACCGCCGGGGCCGGAAGGATCGATGATGAAGCTCTGCGGGACGGAGCTGAACATGCGGATGGTGCTGTTCGCGATGGAGCTGCTCGGGCCGTACAGCCAAATCGAGTACAAAGCGCCGTTCGCGATCGATCGCGGCAAGTGGCTGTTCCGGATGCTGGCGGCGCGCGGCGGCACGATTGCCGCGGGCAGCAATCAGATACAACATAATATTATCGGGGAGCGCGTGCTCGGATTGCCCAAGGGCTGAGCGGCGCGGGCCGAAAGAATCGAGAGGTAGGGTACCAACCGCGATGGATTTCAATTTCTCGCCGGAAGACGAAGCTTTCCGCACTGAAGTTCGCACCTGGCTGGAAGCGAACAAGAAGTTCGCGCCGCCGCCGAGCAACATCATGGCGGAGGAGAACGAGGGTGACTGGGCAGCGCGCGTGCGCTGGCACAAGAAGCTCAACGAGGGCGGCTGGGTTGCCGTCAACTGGCCCAAAGAATACGGCGGGCGCGGCGCCACCGTCATGCAGCGCCTGATCTTCCGCGAGGAGTTGAGCCGGCTCGGACTGAACGAACCATTTATCGGGATGGGTATCAGCCTGCTCGGGCCGACGCTGATGCATTGGGGAAACGAGGAGCAGAAGCGGAATCACATCCCGAAAATTCTGAAGGGCGAGGAAGTCTGGTGCCAGGGATATTCGGAGCCCGGCTCTGGAAGCGACCTGGCGTCGGTGCAGACGCGGGCAATCGACGACGGCGACGATTTCGTCGTCAACGGGCAGAAAGTCTGGACCTCGATGGCGCAGCACGCCGACATGATCTTCGCGCTGGTCCGCACCGATCCCGACGCGCCGAAACATAAGGGCATCAGCTACTTGCTGATCGACATGCACAGTCCCGGCGTGACGGTGCGCCCGCTGGTTCAGATCACCGGCGGCAAGGGCTTCAACGAGGTTTTCTTCGAAGACGTGCGCGTGCCGAAGAAGAATATCGTCGGCGAGCGCAACAACGGATGGCAGGTCGCGATGACCACGCTGATGTTCGAGCGCGGCGGTGGCGGCGGCGAAGGCGCGATGGGCGAGGTGCAGGAGTTGGCGAGCCTGGCGCGTCGCTTGCCGCGCAACGGCGGCAGCGCATGGGACGACTCGAGCGTGCGGCAGAAGGTCGCCGAGTTCGCCGCGGAGGCGCAGGCGCTGCGCTACACGGGGTATCGCCAGTTGACGCGCCAGTTGAAGGGGATGCCGCCGGGGCCGGAAGGATCGATGATGAAGCTGTGCAGCACCGAGCTCGCGCTCAAGATCGCGGTCTACGCGATGGAACTGCTGGGCCCGTACAGCCAGATCGAATTCGGCGCTCCGTTTGCGGTCGACAAGGGCAAGTGGTCGTTCAGGATGCTGGCGGCGCGCGGACCGACGATCTACGCGGGCACCAATCAGATCCAACACAACATCATCGGCGAGCGCGTGCTGGGACTGCCCAAGGGCTAGCGCGCCAGCCGTCTGCACTACATCAACTTCCGCGTCTTTGGGAGATTCCAGCGTGGCAACTCGCGAATTTGCGCAATCGAAAGACGGCCTCAAGCTGCGTTACGAGGTTCGGGGTAAGGGCGAGCCGGTCGCGTTGATCATGGGATTCAGCGCCTCGGGCCGCGGATGGGGCGAGCCGTTTCTCAAGCTGATGGAATCGCGGTTCAAGTTGTTTGTGATCGACAATCGCGGCACCGGCGAGAGCGACCAGCCCGACATCGAGTGGACGCTCGCGGACATGGCAGCGGACGTCGCCGCGGTGATGGACCATGCCAAAACGCCGCGCGCGCACATTTTCGGAATCTCGATGGGTGGGATGATCGCGCAGGAATTCGCGCTGGCGTTTCCGTCGCGGACGCGGGGGCTGGTGCTCGGCTGCACGAACTGCGGCGCCAGTCACTCGATCCCCGCCGATCCGGCCGCCGTCGCCAACCTGATGCCCGACCCCAAGCTGAGCGCCGAGGAGCAGGCGATGCGCGCGTTCTCGGTCGCGTGCGGCAAGCAATTTCTCAATTCCGCGGCGGGCAAGGCCACGCTCGCGCGGGAGATTGCAGAGATGAGCAACTACCCTGTCACGCCGATGCATACCTTCATGCGGCAAGGGCAGGCGATCGGAAAGTTCGACAGTTTCGCCCGGCTCGGCGAGATCAAATCGCCGACGCTCGTGATCCACGGCGACGACGACTCGATCGTGCCGCATCCGAATGCGGAAGTACTGCACGGGGCGATCGCCGGCTCGAAGGTGCACATTCTGAAAGCCGCGGGCCACATGTTCTTTTGGGAGGCGCCCGACGAGGCCGTGCGCGTCGCCGGCGATTTTCTCGCGCGCGTCAACTGAGCGCCGGAGGTTGCGATGGCAAACTACGAAACCGTCATCTACGAGCAGGTCGAGGACAAGATCTTTCGCCTCACGCTGAACCGGCCGGAAAAACTCAACGCACTCTCGCAGAAGCTGCTCAAGGAACTCGACTCGGTGATGGACGAGTACGAGTCGAATCCCGACGCGAGCGTTTTAATTATTCGCGGTGCGGGACGCGCGTTCTCCGCGGGCTACGATCTGCAGGGAACGCAGCATCCGGGGTCTACGTTCACCGTCACCAACGACCGGATGGGTCTGCACAAAACGATCGAGCGATGGCAACGGCTGTGGTCGATCAACAAGCCGACGATCGCGCAGGTGCATGGTTACTGCCTCGCCGGCGGCACCGAGTTCGTGGGGCATTGCGATATCGTATTCGCCAGCGAGGACGCGCAGTTCGGGCATCCCGCGGGACGCTCGCTCGGCATCCTGCCGACGCTCTCGATGTGGCCGGTGCTGATGGGTCCGCGCAAGACCAAGGAGTACTTCTTCACCGGCGACTACATGTCGGCGAAGGAGGCGCTCGAGTGGCACCTGGTGAATCGCGTCTATCCCAAGGACAAGCTCGAGGAAGAGACCTTGAACTACGCGCGGCGCGTCGCGATGGTGCCGGCGGAACTGCTGATGCTGCACAAGGCGGCGGTGAATCGCTACCTCGATATTCTCGGGATTCGCGCGGCGGAACAGTCGTCGGCGGATATCGACGTGATCGCGCATCAGACCGACACCGTGAAGGCCTGGATGAAAGCGAGTCGCGAGAAAGGGCTGAAAGGCGCGCTCACGGAGCGCGATCGGCCGTTCGCGAAAAAGCGCTGACGAGATTCCGCGTCCGCTCCGCCGTGAGCCTGGTAGCTCCTCTTTAGCGACCTCGCGCCACTCGCGCGGGATTTAAGTTGCGCGCCTGTTAGCGTAATCATGGTGCCGATGAATTCGGCGGAGGCGGGGATCCGCACGAACGGCGGGCGGTGGATCGCGATGACGCGGCGCGAGTGGCTGTGGCTGGGGGCGGCGTCGCTCGCGTATGCCGTCGTGTTTGCCTACCCGATGCTCTGCGAGACCGTGAACCTGGGCCCGGGGACCGCAGGATGGATCTCGCAAGGGCCGATTTTTTCGCATCTC
>DASQHV010000030.1:0-4868 GCA_035631915.1 Candidatus Acidiferrales bacterium
ATCCAGCGCAACATTATAGGCGAGCGCGTGCTGGGCTTGCCCAAAGGCTAACGCCGCCCGCGCCGGCAAGTGTCGGGCCGGCGCGCCAGGTGCCGACCACTGAAGGATCCTCTCGGGCCGGGTGGCGCGTCAGTTCACGTGTCTGTTAAATCTTCGCTAGTGTGGAAACTTCATCGATACTGAAGATTCGAGACCGGGCCGCGACTCGGTGTAACGGAGGAGAGTCATGCGAGAAGTTGTGATTGTAGAGGCGCGCAGGTCGCCGATCGGCAAAAAGAAAGGCGCGCTGTCGAGTGCGCATCCCACGGAAATGCTCGCCCAGGTGATGGCCGAAATCCTGAAGCGCGCGAAGGTCGCGCCCGCCGCTGTTGGCCAGGTGATTGGCGGTTGCATCAACAAGGTCGGCGCGCAGGCGTTCAACGTGACCCGGACCGCGTGGCTCACTGCCGGCCTCTCACCCGACGTCGCATGCTCTACCGTCGATTCGCAGTGCGGCTCGAGCCAGTTTGCCGTAAACCTGGCGGCCAACATGATCTCGTCGGGCGCTGAAGACATCGTGCTGGCGTGCGGCGTCGAGAACATGAGCCTGTTACCGATCGGCTCGGATGCGATCGCCGGGGTGCAGGCGGGCATGGGAAAGCCGATCACGCGCAAGTATTTCGAGCACTTCGAGTTCACCAGCCAGTTTGAAGGCGCCGAGCGAATCGCCACCAAGTACGGGATCACGCGCGATGACACCGACCGCTTCGGCCTCGAATCGCAGCTTCGCGCGGCGCGCGCGATTTCCGAGGGGCGATTCGATTCTCAGCTCGTGCCGATCGAAGTTCCGGTCATCCAGGAAGGCGGAGGGCGCACCAGCGAGACGCGGGTCGTGACGCGCGACGAGGTTCCAAGGCAGACGAGCCTAGAGGCGCTCGCCGCGCTTAAGCCGGTTGCCCGTCCTGACGGAATCCACACCGCAGGCTCATCCTCGCAGGTGGCGGACGGCGCGGCGGCCGTACTGCTGATGACGGCAGAAAAGGCGCGTGAGCTGGGCTGCCGCCCCCGCGCACGAGTGGTCGAAACCTGTCTGGTGGGATGCGATCCAGTGCTGATGCTCGAGGGGCCGATTCCGGCCACGCGCAAGCTGCTTAAGCGAGCCGGTCTCAACATCGCCGATATCGACGTGTTCGAGATCAACGAGGCGTTCGCGTCGGTGGTGCTGAGCTGGGCGAAAGCCCTGGAACCCGACATGAAGCGGGTAAATCCGAACGGCGGCGCGATCGCGCTCGGACATCCGCTCGGCGCGACCGGATGCGGACTGGTGACCAAGGCGGTCAACGAGATGGAGCGCGGCGCCGGCAAGCGCGCGATCGTTACGATGTGCTGCGGCGGCGGTCTGGGCACGGGTACCCTGCTCGAGCGTGTCTAGAGTGCCGGATCGGACTCCCCGCAGAGATGCCACTCGTTGGTGGGCGCTATCATCAAATGTGTCGGGCTCCAGGTTTGGAGAGGCACGGCGCATTTGACTTTCCGGCGACGCCTATATGATGACATTGGCTGAGGTGCATCATTCTTCATGCCCTGTTGCGCATTCGCCGCGTTCATCGTCAGCCAGATCGTGCTCGGATTCGGCGCCATCAGACGATTCTTGCTGAATTCGGGCGATTCGCTCGACGATGTGCCGAACAATCCCGCGACTGAATGGCGTCTGATTGATACGTCTGCACGCGCGGCGCCTCCGATTCGCCGCCTCGGTATCCGCACTCTCGCACTTGTCGGATCGATTGAAGTTTTGCTCGCGCTTGGCGCCGCTTACGGCTACCACATCCACACGCACCATCATCACCACGATCTTACCGCCGTTGCCGCGCAAGTTCCCGTTCGGGTCAGATAGAGTTCGAGGAGCATTACCATGGCAGTTATCCCAGGCGACATCGCTCAACCATTCATTAGACGAGAATCGACCGTCGGACCGGTTACCTCTGCGCGTCATCGGCGCAATGCGTCGATCTACGCTGCGATGTGCGTCCTCGGCTTGGTGCCGACAATCCTGGGCATATCGCCGGAACTGCAGGCGGCGGGGCTTGGCCTATTGATCCCCGGCGGCGGATTCCTCGCTGTCGGCGGATGGGCGAGCCTTATTTTCCCTCTGACGATGGCGCTGTTCGCGCTGGCGGTGTTCGCATGGTTCGCCGCCGGAATGGTGATTGCGCCGATCATCGTATGGCTCGGCTCGGCACTGCTGGCCGGCAAGATGGTGGGCGACCAGATATGGTTCCTCTCGCCGTATCTCATCGTCGCGGCGGTCGCGGGGATTGCCATCTATGCGTATCGGCGGCAGCACGGACGCAAGACCGCCGAGCTGGCTAAACTCGAGGCGCGCAAGCGCAGCATTGGGGTGGCGATAGCCGAAGCTATCGAAGTGGCGGCGCCGGTTCTCTCAATGGCCGAGCGCGAACTGACGCCCGACGATCTCGCGGCATCGCGCTACGCACTGGATCGCGCGCTGCAGCCGGTCGGTCAGCTAAACGGCTACGACAGAGTCGACCAGTTCCAGACCTCGGCGCTGCGCTATCAGATCAATCACCTCGGCTATGCGCTTGGGATGCTGCAATGCATGTATACGCCCAGCTTTCACGGCTACCTCTCTCAAGCGCAACGCAACCTCATCGAGCTCTATCTCGACAAACGAATCTGGGGCTATTGGCTGTGGGAGTCGGCATGGGGACATCTCAACCTCACCGATCCCGATCCGGCGGCCAAAGACAACATCATGCTCACCGGATGGTTTGGCATCCAGCTCTGCATGTACATGTCAAATACCGGCGACCGCCGCTACGCAGAGCCCGGCAGTCTGCCATTTCGACGCAACAAGCATCGTGTGTTCAATCATGATGCGCACACCATCGCGCAATCGGTAATGAAGAATTTCCTCGATTCGGAATTCTGCCTGTATCCCTGTGAGCCGAATTGGGTCTATCCGATTTGCAATCACTATGGGATGACCTCGCTTAAGATTTACGATCGCGTGTTCGGCACAAAATGCGTTCCGAGCGTGCTCGATCGATGGCTCAAGAGTCTGGATACCGAGTTCACCGATTACAGCGGCAGCGTGATCGGGCTGCGGTCCTCGATTACCGGGATTCGTTTTCCATTTCCCGCGGGCGACGCAGGCTTCGCGGGATTCGAGAATTGTTTCGCGCCCGATCGTGCGCAGCGGATGTGGGCCACGGCACGCCAGGATCTCAAGTACATCATTAAGCCTGATGCAACTGGCGCCAACCGGATCTCGCTACCGGGCAGGGGTTTTGACTTCGGCAATTACAGATCAGGGTATACCGGCGCCTACGCGATGCTAATGGACACCGCGCGCGAGTTTGGTGACTACGAAATCGCCGACGCTGCCCTGCGCGCGCTCGACCAGGATTGCGGCCGCGCCGACGACGGCGGCGTGCTGCGCTACTCGAAGGGCTCCAATCTCTCGAACGCGATGGCGATGCGCGCGCGCATCCATCGCCGCGACGACTTCCGCCGGACCATCGCGGAGGGACCTCCCGAGGCATCACTGCGGGGACCACTTCTCACCGATGCGAAATATCCCGACGTGTTGGTCGCGCGCGCCTTCAGCAACGGCGAGGATCTCGACCTGGTGCTCTATCCGGGCTCGCAGAACGATCGCCAGGAGATTCGCGTCGAACGTTTGCGGCCGGGCGCGAATTACGCGATGCGTAACGGCTCGGAACACGCATTCACTGCCGACAACAATGGCGCCGCATCCCTATCCGTCGAGCTTCACGGGCGCACGCCGATACATATCGTCCCTATGAAATGATTGACCGGCAAGCTGATTGGAGAAATGAGAACTAAATCGCCTTGGAGCGCAAATTGATTGCCGAGATGGCAACGCCAGACGAGCGTAGAAAGGCTTAAGAACAGACCCGCCTACGCACAACACCCCGCACGCATCTTCAGCGATCGTTCGTAATTCCGACTAGCGGATCGCGGACATTCCGATCAGGGCACGGCCGATGATGAGGTTCTGAATCTGCGTTGTGCCGTCAGGAATCGTGAGCATCCGCGCGTCGCGCAGGCAGCGTTCGACTCTGCTCTCGACCGCAAGACCGAGCGCGCCCATCGCCTGAATCGCCTTGGAAGTCACTCGCACCGCCATCTCGGTCGCGTACGCCTTCGCCATCGATACCTCTGCGTCGCAGCGCGCCCTGCGCGAGAACTGCATCGCGCGATAGCAGAGCAGACGGGCGGCGTCGATCTCGGTCGCCATCTCGGCGATCATTTCCTGGACCAGTTGGAAGCGGCCGATCTCCTTGCCGAATTGCTTGCGGACCTTCACGTATTCGAGCGCAATCTCAAACGCTCGCTGCGCTATACCCACTGAAATCAGCGCGGTTCCGACGCGCGCCGCGGCAATTCCCTGCAGCACCTGGGGAAACGACTTTGCGGGATCGGTCGCATTCCCGTCCGACGCGGGCCATCCGTCGAGCCGATGCGTTGCCGGAATCGCAACGTCGTCGAAGAAGAGCTCCGAGGTCGGGAACGCCTTGAGCCCGATGGTCTCGATGTCGCGGCTCTTGAATGGAGACTCGCGGCGGTCAACCACGAATTGGCGCACTCCCGCGGGTCCGAGACCGGGATCAGTCTGCGCGACCAGCACCACCACGTCGGCAATATGGCCGTTGCTGATCCAGCACTTGGTGCCGTTGATCACATAGCTATCGCCCTTGCGCACCGCGCGGCATTGGATCGATGACGGATCGGAACCGACGTTGGGTTCGCTGATGGCATTGGCGCCAATCAGATCGCCCGCCAGCAGCGGTGGACCGAGGCGCTGCGCCACTTCGGGATGTGCGCGCCGGGAAATCGACCAT
>DASQHV010000031.1:0-8085 GCA_035631915.1 Candidatus Acidiferrales bacterium
AGCTCGATTGCGTCCGCGACGTCCAGATGGAGTCGCTGGCGTCGTGGCGCGGATAGCTCGCTCACCACCGCCTGGCGGATCAGTTCATGGGAAAACCGGAACCGCGCTTCCGGATATTCGAGCGTCGCGACAATCAAGCCAGCTCGTTCCGCTTCTTCAACGCAATCGAGCAGGGCTTCGGCGCCCATGTGAGTTGCCGCCGCCAGCAAATCGAAGGTGAAGGAGCGTCCAATCACCGCTGCCGTGCCGAGCGCTTTCACTGTGGCGTCGTCGAGACGCGCAATCCGTCTGCCAATTACGAGCCGCAGGCTTTGTGGCACGTCGATGCCATCGATCTCCAGGTCGCGGCGAAACTTTCCAGCCGAATCGAGAAGCTTGCCTTGCTCCACCAGATGGCTGAACAATTCTTCGACAAAGAACGGATTCCCTTCGGTATCAACATGGAAGAGATTTACGATTGGATGGGGCGGCTCCTGCCCACTCAGCGCACGCAGCATCTCGGCGACTGAGCTTTCGGGCAGTCCCGCCAACGTGATGCACTCGACGAGATGGCGACGAATCAGCTCGTCGAGGGTGCGGTTGAGCTGGCCCGACGGCGCCTGCTCGAAGTCGCGCAAGGTGCCGACGATCATGATCGGGAGCGCGGGCACGAACTGCGCGATGTGGCTCAGGAGGAGCAGCGTGCCCTCATCGGCCCATTGCAGATCGTCGAGCAGAAAAAGCGAGGGAGTGCTGTGCGACACACGCGCGACCAGTTCAGTGACCGCGTTGAAAAGGGCGCGGCGCGACTGTTCCGGCGGCAGTTCTGCCGGCGCCGGAATGTCGGGAAACGAGCGGCGCAGTTGCGGCACCAGGCGCGCGATTTCGGGTGCGTCGGCGCCGAGCGCGTTGCGAAAGGCGGCGAGATCGCGGGTCTGCGCCAGCGCCGCTTCCAGGACTTCGACGAAAGGGATGAATGGAACAGGATCGTCGCGGTCGTAGCAGGCGCCAACAAACGCCAGCATCCCCCGACCTGCGGCTTCCGCGGCGATTTCGGCCGCGATGCGCGTCTTGCCGACGCCTGCAGCGCCGCGAATCAGAATGATCTTGCCCTCGCCGCGCTGCGCCTGGTCGAGCGCGTGCGTAAGCATCGCGCGCTCCGCATCCCGGCCGACAAAGCGGGTTCCCTTGGTGAAGATGCGCAGGAAGCTCGCGCCGCTGCGCGAGTGCTGCGGTTCCGCCGCGGGAATTTCGCGCGTCGCCTTCCCGCCATCGACTGAGAATTGCCAGATCACCGGTCGCTCGGGGACCGGAATGTAAGAGCAGAAGGAACCGGTCCTGATCGAGCGATCGAGCAGTTCGCCGAGCGCAGGCTGTTGCTCCGTGATCTTCTCGAGCGCTGCCCTGATCGCGCGAGTGACGTTCAGCCGCGCGCGCTCGGCGTTGGAGCCGGTCCGGCGGTCGCGCCCACCTCTTCCCATCGAACGTTCGAGTTCGTGGTGAACAAATTCGATTTCGGTTTCGATCTGATCGGCCCGTTCATGATTGCCGCGTTCGCGCTGGTCCTCGAGCTTTTCCTTCAGTTCGTCCAAACGGCGCTTGTATTCGTGCTTCGCTTGCGCATCGAGCATCTCGCCCGCGTCGCCGGTCAGGCCGCGCCGAACCGTGATACCGACCGGATTTGCGTCTTCATGATCCACGACCGTGTTGGACAAGTCCGGATCGACACTCGCGATGTTCAACAGATCGAGGGAGTGAAACTCCTCGCCAGGATGCTGAAGCAGTCGTTGGATGTAGCTGAGTCCCTTGATGTCCTTGATTGGAAACGTGACGCGGCCCAGGCCGAGCGTCCAATAGTCGCCCTTGACGGCGAAGACGCCGTTTTGCGTCGGCGAGTTTCCGGCTGAATGAGATCCGCCCATGCGCGGCGCGGACGACTTACCCGTCTCCACCAGTGACGCCCTCCGCTGCTCACCGCAGTGCTACCTGCGGTCGAGCCTTCAGGTCATCGCGGTCGATTCGACCGAGGATCTACAGACTGCCCCTTAAGCCGGCGACGCTAGCACTCGGTCAACCTACTGTAAATCACGGCACGGCAGCAGAAGACGTCTTGCGGGCCCTCCACCGCCGGACAGCAGCCTTCCCCACAATACCCCAGCATCCACGGGCGTATTTCCAGATCAGTTCCGCACCCCTTGTTGGTCTATTCCGCTGGTTCACTCCGAGTGATCACCCGGTTCATCCAAGCGTGACGCCCTCTCCTTTGTGAAGGAGTCATTCCAAGGAGGTGCCACGAAGATGGCCGAGACGAAAGGAGCGGCGGTGGCGGTCAGCGTCGCGGAACGGACCCATGAGCATCGGGGTTCCGATCGGACGCGGCTCGCCCACGGTCATTCAATCGCAAAGCCGCTTGGACCGGTGATGGGAGAAGAACTGGTGAATGAGATCGAGCAGAAGCCAGGTCGGGGCGACGCATCTGGAGCGCAAGGCGCCGAAAAATGGCGTGCGCTCGATCAACTGCTCCGCACCTCGTTTGCGATGGTCTCGCCCGCCTACCTCTTCAACTCATTTCCCGAGAACCCCTAGCGGTCACCCGGGCAGGGAGGGCCGTCGGAAACGGCGGTCCTCCATCCACCGGGCGAACGGACCCTCCAAATTCCGAGCACGGCTCTTCTCGTGGCGAACACTATGGCGCGCTTAATCGAAAAACTGCGACACTTGATCCTTAGCGTATGCGAACAGATCCTGGTTGCGACCCTTCAGGCGTTTCATGCGGTCGCGTTCGCGCTGCTGACGATTCCCGAGTCGATCACGTCCGCTACCTCGCTGGGCGATTTGGCATGGGACCAGGTGTCGTCGCCTGGCCCACACGCCCCAGCCGGCGACCTCACGCTTGGGTTGATCAAGATCTGGACGAATCACCTCGTCGAGGTGGAACTTCCGCGGGTTCGAGTCCTCATACACGCTTCGATTTTGAATCGCACCCGCACGAGGTTCGGTTCCGATCGCGGGCGAATAGCGCTCGCGCTGTCAGCCGATGAAACTCGCGCTCTGAAAACGAAGAGTAAGGGCGTCGATGCGAACTACCCGAAAGAGGCAGCGCCGGGCGCACTTCTCTCACTTCGCGGCGGTGTTTTGCAGGAACTCGATCGTGTTGCCGTCGGGATCGGTAACCATCGCGATCGTGACGCCCGGACGGAACTCGGTGACGGGCACGGTCGCGCGGATGCCCTTCGCTTCGAGCTGCGTCATCAGTCCGCGGATATCGGGCACGGAGATCGTGAAGTAGCGGTAGCCCAGTCCGCCCATCGGGCCGCCGGGCGCGGGTTTCGACGTGGGAGTACGCTCGAGCTTCAGCAGTTTGATGACGGTCGTGCCGCACTTGAGGCGGTACATTCGTCCTCCGGGCAGCGGCAGTTCGCCCTCCCATTCCAACCCGAGCGCATCGCGATAGAAGGCGACGGCCGCCTTCTCGTCGGTAACGATGATTCCCAAATCGATGGAGTCTTTGCTTACCTGCACGGGCCGTCTCCTCGCGCGCGAAGTTGCGCGTCCCGCACGCTAGCGAATCACGCCTACGCACGCCAGCCTCGGTAGCGACGCGAAATCGCCAGCTCACGCGCGCTGGCGCCGGCGCCAGCCTTGCAACCATGCGACGCGCAAGGGTATTCGTCACAAGGCCGTTGGGAGTCGACCTTTGTTCAAGCGTGTATTGATTGCGAATCGAGGTGAGATCGCGATACGCGTCGCACGCGCCGCAGCGGCGCTCGGCGTCGAGTCGGTCAGCGTGTACGCTCCGGCCGACGCACTCTCGCTCCACACCCGTGTCACAACCGAGTCGCGTGAGCTCGGCACGTCGGGGGCGCCGTCGAGCGACCCCGTGCGCGCCTATCTCGACATCGAGGCGCTGATCGAGGTCGCCAAGGACAGCCGCTGCGACAGCATCCATCCCGGCTACGGCTTCCTGTCCGAGAATGCCGCCTTCGCGAAGCGATGCCACGACGAGCGCATCACCTTTATCGGGCCGCGCTCCGAAACGCTGGCCCTGCTTGCCGACAAGATCAAGGCGCGCGATCTGGCCCGCTCGCTCGGCATTCCGACGATTCCCGGCAGCCTGCAGGCGGCAACAAGCGCCGAGGACGCCATCTCCGTCGCCAAGCGGATCGGCTATCCCGCGATGCTGAAAGCTGTAGCGGGCGGCGGCGGTCGCGGCATGCGCGCCGTCGCGAGCGCGGCTGAGATGTCGGCAGCGTTCCCGCGGTGCCAGAGCGAGGCACTGGCGGCGTTCGGCGACGGCTCGGTGTTTGTCGAAAAGCTGATCGCGCGTCCGCGCCACGTCGAAGTCCAGGTCCTGGCCGACGGCCACGGCGGCATCGTTCATCTCTACGAGCGCGACTGCTCGATCCAGCTTCGCAATCAGAAGGTTGTTGAAGTAGCGCCGGCGCCGGGTCTGGAAGCCAACCTGCGGCGACACATCCTGGAAGATGCGATCCGGCTTTCGCGCGCAGCCCGCTATCTGAACGCGGGCACCGTCGAGTTCCTGGTAATCCCCGAGCGCGGCGAGCACTTCTTCATCGAGTGCAATCCCCGCATCCAGGTGGAGCACACCGTAACCGAGCAAGTCACGGGCATCGATCTAGTCGAGTCCCAGTTCCGCATCGCGGCCGGCGAGTCACTCAAGGCGCTTGGCGTCGCAGAGCAAGCCGCTGTCGCGGTCCCGCGCGGCTTCGCAGTACAGGCGCGCATCGTTGCGAGCGGGACCGGAACGCTGACCGCGTACAAGGAGCCCGCGGGTCCTGGCGTGCGAGTCGATTCATGCGGCTATGTGGGCTATGCGCCGCCGCCGCAATTCGATCCGATGTTCGCCAAGCTCATCTGCCAGTCGAACTCGACGCATTCGTTCGCTTCGGCGCTCGACCGCGCCTTGCGCGCTCTCGATGAGTTCCACGTCGCTGGCCTGCCGACGAATCTTCAGCAGTTGCGCGCTGTCCTGTCGCATCCGGCGGTACAGGCCGGCGACGCGCGGACAACCCTTTTCTCCGAGCACCCCGGCCTCGCGTCGGCGCCCGGCATTGAGGAGTCCGCCTCGGGCTCGCTTGCGCTGCTCGAGCAGCAGGCAACGACGCTTCGCACCGGCAAGGCTGCGGTCGCACCGACAAGCTCGAAGTTGGCGTCGGCCAGCCTGGACGTGCCGAGCGGCGAAAAAGGAGTCGAAAGTCCGATCACCGGCTCCATCGTCGAGCTCATCGTCGAGGCTGGCGCCACGGTCGAGGCTGGCGCGACCTTGATCATCGTCAGCTCCATGAAGATGGAGACCGCGATCACGGCGCCCTGCGCCGGTGTCGTGACCGACATCAGACCAACCGAGATCGGAGCACACGTCGCGGCCGGTCAGATCATCGCCACGATCGCTCCAGGCGAGGGCGGCCTCGACGGCGTCTCGCAGCCCCTACACATCGAGGAGACCTGGGAGCCGCTGCTCGCTGACGTGCAGGCATTGCAGGCGATCGCTCATCGCCGCTTCGCGCCCGATTCGAAAGATCCCGGCGTGGTCCGCCAGCGGGAACGCGGCAAGCTGACCTGCCGCGAACGAATCGACTTGCTGCTCGACGCCGGCACGTTTCGCGAAGTCGGCAGCCTCGCCGGATTCGCGGACTACGACGACGACGGACGCGTCTCGGGGTTCACGCCCGCAAACCATGTCGGCGGCTGGGGCAAGATCGACGGCCGCACGGCCGTGGTCTGCGCCGACGACTTCACCTCGCGCGGCGGGCACGCCGACGGCGCGATCGGCGGCAAGAGCGCGCATCTCGATCGACTGTCGATCGATCTTCGCTGCCCCTCGATCCGCTTGCTCGACGGCTCGTCGGGCGGCGGCAGCATCGCCGCGATGGTGCCCAAGCAGCACAAGGCCGGCGAGAGCAGCGCGCAGGAAAGCTCCGGCGCGATCGTCGCGGGCCGGCCGCGCGTGTCGGGCGAGGGCGGTTCGTTCCTGCCGGGTCACCTCGGCAGCACGATGTACGTCGCGCAGCTCTCGCAGGTGCCGGTGATCAATCTGTTGCTCGGCAGCGTCGTGGGCATCGGCGCCGCGAAAGCGGTGCTCGGCCATTTCTCCGTGATGGTGCGCGACATCGCGCAGCTGTTCGTCGCCGGCCCGCCGGTGGTCAGCCACGCGATGGGTTACGACATCACCAAGGAGGACTTGGGCGGCTGGCAAATCCATTGCCGCAACGGTTCGGTCGACAATCTCGCGGAGTCGGAGGAAGAGGCAACTTCGATGGCGAAGCGGTTCCTCTCCTACCTGCCCTCGAGCGTGTACGAGGCGCCACCGGTGCTGGCGCCGGATCCCGAAGATCCGATTGATCGTCGCGAGGAAGAGTTGTTCACGATAATTCCCCGCAAGCGCACCATGACGTTCGATATGCGCCACGCAATCCGCTTGATGGCGGACCGGGACACGTTCTTCGAGATCGGGCCGCTGTGGGGCACCGATCAGATTGCCGGCTTCGTGCGCTTCAACGGGTATCCGATGGGCGTCGTCGCGTCCGACTGCCGGCATATCAACGGCGGCGCGCTGACGGCGGACGGCTGTGACAAGCTGAGGCGCCATCTCGACCTATGCGACCTGTTCCACCTTCCTTTGCTGAACCTGATCGACAATCCGGGTTTCGCCGTTGGCCTCGAGCACGAGATCACCGGCACGATCCGCAAGGGCGGCGAGTGGATGATCGCATTCGCACAGATCAGCGTGCCGATCTTCACCGTCATCATGCGCCGCAGCTTCGGGGTCGCCGGCAATAACTTCGCGACGCCCCGCAGCGGCGCCAGCGCTCGCGTCGCGTGGCCCGCCGCAGATGTCGGCGGCATCCCGCCCGAAGGTGGAATCGAGGCCGCCTACAAACGCCAGCTTGCCGAGGCTGCCGATCCCGCCGCCCTGCGCGCCGAGATCAATGCGCGCATCGAAAGCGCGCGGGGACCCATCGGGCCGCTGAACAGGTTCCAGATGGAGGAGATGATCGATCCGCGCGACACGCGGCGATGGGTCTGCGAATGGGTTGAGAACGCGTATCGCATCGTCACGCAGCCGTCACTGCTGGCGCCGCGGGCGCTGCAATTCAGACCGTAGACCTCCACGCTCACGCAGATTGCCGCGACGCGCCGATTCGTGGCATCAGTACGATATCGAAGAGCCTGCCGCGAGTGCGTCTGAGAGCGATGACTACGACACACGAATCGAAAACGGAGCCCAAGCGCCGCATCCAGTTCGCCTTCACCGACGAGCAAGAGCAGTTCCGCTCGGCGCTGCATAGATTTCTGAACGACAAGTCTCCGACGACCGAGGTCCGACGCCTGATGGCCACTGCCGAGGGTTACGATCCCGAGATATGGCGTCAGCTGAGCGAAGACTTGGCACTGCCCGGCGTCCACATACCGGAGCAATACGGCGGCGCAGGGTTTGGGATAGTGGAGTTGTGCATCGTCACGGAGGAGCTTGGACGCGCGCTGCTCTGCGCGCCTTACTTCTCAACGGCGGTGCTCGCCGCTAACGCGATCATAAACTCCGGCACCGAGGCGCAGAAGTCGGCGTTGTTGCCGGACATCGCAAAGGGCGCTCGCTTGGCGACGCTTGCAATCACCGAGCCGGACGGTAGTTGGGATATCGCGGACATCAAGCTCGTCGCCACTCCCGACGCCGACGGCTACCGTCTCGACGGCGTCAAAAGTTTCGTCGTCGACGGTCACATCGCCGACCTGCTGATCGTCGCCGCACGTACCCCCAAGACCACCGGCCGCGAGGGCTTGGCGCTATTCACTCTCGATGCGAATGCGAGCGGAGTTGAGCGCCGGCTCCTGGAGTCGATGGATCCTACTCGCAAGATCGCGCGCAGCGAATTTCGCGGCGCCCATGCGAACCTGCTAGGCAGCCTCGACAACGGCGCAGGGCCAATCCTCCGCACGCTCGACCAGGCGGCCATCGCGCTCGCCAACGAGATGGTGGGAGGCGCGCAGACGATGCTCGATTCGGCGGTAAGCTACGCGAAGCTGCGAGTGCAGTTCGGCAGAACGATCGGTTCGTTCCAGGCCATCAAGCACAAGCTCGCCGAT
>DASQHV010000032.1:0-5999 GCA_035631915.1 Candidatus Acidiferrales bacterium
GTTCTGTTGGCCCTGCGTGCCCGCCAGCACCGTGTAGTCGTACGACATCAGGATGCATTGCGCCTGCGATTCCTCGAACAGATTGCCGTTGACGCTGCCGATTCCTGCGACCATCCCGTCGGCCGGCGTGTTCTTGATCAAATCTTCGACCGTCCGACGCCTGCGCTGTGCCGCGATCACCAGCGGCCCGTACTCGACGAACGTGCCGGGGTCGCACAAGTCCTCGATATTCTCGCGCGTGGTGCGCTGGCGCGTTTTGCGCCGTCGCGCAACTGCTTCGGGCCGTGCGGGATCGAGGCCGGCCGCATGACGTTCCTGCACTTCCGCCAGGTCCGGACGCACGCGGTCCAAATCGACCTTGCCCGCTTCCGCGGTCTCGCCCGCTTCGACGTCGGCTTCCTCGATGAACGCGAGCGGATGCCCTTCGAAGATCGCGTCGCCCTTGGTCACCGTGATCTGCCGCACGACGCCGCTCAGATGGGCCTCGATAACGTGCTCCATCTTCATCGCTTCCATCACGAAGAGCTGCTGCCCGCGATGCACCCGCTGGCCTTCGTGCACGTCGACGGACACGATCGTGCCCTGCATCGGCGCCGCCACCGCGACCGTATTCTCGGGACCTGCGATGTCGTGGATGGGCGCCTCGACGGCCTCTATCACTTCTTCGACCGCCGGCTGCGATGCACCCCCGGATTTGCCGTGATGCAGCACGGCGAGCGGGTCGCTCGCGTCTATCTTCGCGCCGGCCCGCTTCGCACCAACCTGCGGCTGCTTCGTCGGCTGCTCGAAGAAGAGCCGCCGATGGTCCGATTTTTCGATCAGCTCCGCGGCGCGATCCTCGACGAATCGCGTATAGATTCGATTCGCGGCAAACTCCGGATGAAGCAGCAGGCTCTGCAAAAACGCGATGTTGGTCCGCACTCCCTCGATGCGGAACTCGCTGAGCGCGCGATACGCCCGGGTCAGCGCGTCGGCGAAATGCGGCGACGCCGAGTGGGCGATGAGCTTCGCCAGCAGCGAGTCGAAATTCGGATTCGTCGTGTAGCCGGTGTATGCGAACGTGTCGGTGCGCACGCCCGGCCCGGACGGCGCGTCGAACGCGGTCAGCGTCCCGCCCGACGGCTTGGCGATTCCATCCGCGCCCATCGACTCCATGTTGATGCGCATTTGAATCGCGAAGCCGCGCGGCGCCGGTATGTTCGCCTGCCGAAGGCCGAGCTCCGCGAGCGTTTTGCCGCCGGCAAGTTGCAGCTGCAGCTTGACCAGATCGATGCCCGTCACTTCTTCGGTCACCGTGTGCTCGACCTGCAGGCGCGCATTCGCCTCGATAAACGCGAACGCCGCCTCGCCTTCGCCAACCTCGGCGTTGACCAGGAACTCGAACGTGCCGAGGCTCTCGTAGCGGACTTCGCTCGCCATCCGCAGCGCGGCGCCGAGAAGCCGTTCGCGTACGGCACTCGGCAACATTGGACTCGGCGCAATTTCGACGATCTTCTGATGCCGCCGCTGGACGCTGCATTCGCGCTCCCAGAAGTGCACCACCTCGCCGGTGCCGTCGCCGGCGACTTGCACCTCGATGTGACGCGCCCGCGGCATCATCTGTTCGACGTACACGTCGCCGTTGCCGAATGCGGCGCGCGCCTCGGATTGGCAGCGCTTGAAAGCCTCCTCGACGTCTTCGATTCGATGCACCGCGCGCATCCCGCGGCCGCCGCCGCCCGCGACTGCCTTGATCATCATCGCGCCAGTTTCGCTGAGCGACGCCAGGAAGCTGCGCGCTTCGTCCAGGCTGGTGGCATTCGACGTGCCGCGCATCACCGGTACGCCACATCGCGACGCCAGCAATCGCGCCTGCGCCTTGTCGCCGAAGAGCTCGAGCAAATCCGGCCGCGGCCCCACGAAGCCGACTCCCGCATCGGCGCATCGCCGCGCGAAGGCGGGATTCTCGCTGAGAAATCCGTAGCCCGGATGAATCGCGTCGCAGCCGGAATCTTTTGCGACCGCGATGATCCGCTCGCCGTCCAGATACGCGGCGGCGCCGACTCCGCCGAGCGCGCGTGCCTCATCCGCCTTTCGCGTGTGCAGCGAGCGAGCGTCGTCGTCCGAAAAAACGGCGACAGTGTGGATACCCAGCTCGGCGGCTGCGCGCATCACCCGAATCGCGATCTCGCCGCGGTTGGCTATCAGAAGACTTTTGGGAAGCATCTGCGCTGATCGTTCCTCGCGGGCCGAGCCCGTTCCCCGTTTGTATGTAAAGCACGCCCGCGCGACGGCATCAAAGGGCCGCGTGTGGGCTCGCGTCGCGGCTGCCCGCTATTGTCACAAACAGGCGCGCCGTTTATCTACTATTTCACTTCGGCGAAGCAGTTGATGAAAGCGACGGCACTCCATAGCCACGGCATTCGAGCGCGCGGAGCACTCCTCGCGGGCGCGACTATTCTGGCGATTCAACTGTCGTCGGGCGTCGCTTGGGGAGCCTCGACGCCGGCGTCGAGCGCCGCTGCGCCTGGCGTGGTTGCAGCGCCCGCCGCAAACGTCCCAGCTCAAAATCACGGAGAGCTCGGCGCGTTGATCGAATCGGGGTCGCTGGCGGATTTGCGGTGGCCGAACTTCAGCGACTATCGCGACTGGATCGCGAAATTTTACGGCACTTCAGCGTATTCATTTGCCTGGCTTCGCGACGATCACCCGAGCGCGCAAGCTCTCGCGATGATCGCCGCATTTAAGGATGCAGGGTCGAAGGGTCTGAACCCCGACGATTATGACGCCTCGCGCTGGGACGCTCGCGTCGCGAAACTCCAGGCTGCGGCTCCGCGCGCGTCGGAAAGCGATCTCACGCATTTCGATTTGGCGATGACGGTGTGCGCGATGCGCTTGATCTCGGATTTGCACGTCGGACGCGTAAATCCGCAGCACTTCGTATTCGGCCTCGACGTCGGATCCAGCAAGTACGATCTGGCGGACGTGCTGCGAAACGAAGTGATAAATTCGTCCAACGTGGATTCCGCGGTCGCGAAGGTCGAGCCGAGGTATGAAGGCTACCAGCGCGCCGAAGCGGCGCTGGTGACTTACTCGAAGCTCGCGGCGGCCGGCGACGCGCCGCCCGTTCCCGTCCCGCCCAAAGGAATTCGTCCCGGCGCTTCGTATCCCGACCTTGCCGCGCTCGCGACCCGACTGCGTCAGCTCGGCGATCTGAAACCCGACGTCGCGATCCCCACGAGCGGCGGAACTTATCAGGGCGCGGTGGTGAGTGCGCTCAAGAATTTTCAGCGCCGCCATGGTCTCGAACCGGACGGCGTGATCGGCAAGGGCACCGTCACTGAATTGAATCGGCCGCTCGCCTATCGTGTACGTCAACTGCAACTCACGCTCGAGCGCTATCGTTGGATCCCGCCGGACTTTCCCGAGCCGCCGATCGTCGTGAACATCCCCGAGTTCACGCTCCGCACGATGCGTCGTCAGCCCGCCGGCTACCTGTCGATGAGGGTCGTGGTGGGCAAGGCGATGCGCACCCAGACGCCGGTGTTCGCCAACGACATGCGCTATGTGATCTTTCGGCCGTACTGGAACGTGCCGCCCTCGATTGCTCGCGCGGAACTGGTGCCCAAGACGCGCCGCGATCCCAGTTACCTTGAGCAGCACGGCTTCGAGGTGGTGGACAGATTCGGCGAAGTGGTCTCCGACGGAGCTGTGTCGGACGACGTCCTCGACGACCTCCGCTCCGGCGCGCTTCAAATCCGCCAGAAGCCGGGACCGAAGAACGCGCTCGGCCTGGTGAAGTTCATGTTCCCAAATCCGTACAACGTGTACCTGCACAGCACGCCCCAGCCCGAACTGTTTGCCCGCGCGCGGCGCGATTTCAGCCACGGATGCATCCGGGTGGAAAATCCGGCGGCGCTGGCAGCCTGGGTGTTGCGCGACAAGCCCGAGTGGACGGCCGAGCGGATTCAAGCTGCGATGAATGGCGACACCACTCTCCAGGTCAATCTCAACAAACCGATTCCGGTTCTGATTCTCTACAGCACCGCAGTCGTCGAGCCCGGCGGAGAAGTAAGGTTCTTCGACGATATCTACGGCAACGACAAGTTGCTGGAGCAAGCGCTCGCGGCTGGTTATCCGTATCCCGATTGACTGACTGACTATTCGAATGACTATTCGATCGCGGTGAACTGACTATTCGCGGCTGCGCCGCTCGCGTCATCAGCGCGGCGGCTCCGGCTTGTGCGATTCTTTTGCGCGCTCCAGTTCGGCCGTTTTCCTGCTTGCGACCTCGCGATCCTGCCGCGCGATCACGGCCGCGTGCAGTTGCTCGACGACCGTATCGGGCAGCACGCTCACCGGCTTGCCCGTCGCAAGCGCATGAGTATAGATCGCGGCGGTCTTTTCCAGCAGCTCGACTAGCGTGTAGGTGTGATCCAGATCGGCGCCGACGCACAACGCGCCGTGATTCTGCATAATGTAGCAATGGCATCGATTGCCGAGCTTGCGCGCGACGTTGTCATGCAGTTCGCGGGTTCCTGAAAGCGCGTACGGCACCACGTCGATGATGCGGCCGACGTTGAGCGTCACCTCGTCGAACAGCGCCGGAATCGGCATATTCAAAATGCCCAGCACGCTCGCGTAGGTTTGATGGGTATGGATTGCCGCGCCCACGTCGGCGCGCGCCTGGTATGCCGCAACGTGCATCGGCGTTTCGATCGACGGCTTGCGCTCGCCTTCGATGCGCCGAAGTTCGAAGTCCACAACGCAGATGTCGTCGACAGCCATGATGTCGTACCGCATCCGCGTCGGCGTGACGGCGATCGCACTCTCGCCGGGAATGAGCATCGACACGTTTCCCGCGCTGCCGGATTTCGAGCCGAAGAAGCCCTCGTTTGACAGGCGCTGACTGATGCGCAGGACCTGCAACTTGAAGTCGTCGTAGCGCCCCATGCCGCAATCTTCCTACGCCCGCGGGCATAGCGGAAGAACCATCCAGGGGGATTCGATCGTCGTGGCGTCGGCGCGACGCTCAGATGCGATCGCTTCGCTTGCGAGTGCGCGAGGCCGCCCGTTTCCGCGACGCGCGCGGCGTCGCGCTGCGCGCCTTCTCGGCGGTCATCCTGTGGCCGTCCGCGAGGATTCCGGCCAGTTGCTCCCAGTCAACTTTGACGTCGAGTCGCACGCCGACCCATCCGTTGTGTCCCACGTACGGCGGCACGAAGAAGCGCTTGGGGTCCGAGTGGACGAGGATTTCCTGCACCATCGCCGGCGACTTGACCCACACGGCGACGTGGCCGCTGTCGTGATGGTTGTTGTCGGTCATCGCGAACATCTTGCCGCCGGCTCTGAACGTGCATTCTCCCCACGCTTCCTTTTCGGTGGCTCCCGGAAGCGCAAGACAAATCTCGCGCAGCCGCTTTATCGGCCCGTTCGGATCGTAGTGCATGTGCGGATGCGCCATGAGTCGTTCCTCTCGCGGTACGCCGCGTGCGGCCTGTCCACAATACCAAACCGCCGCTACGGGAAAAGGTTACGGCGCGAGACCGATTCAATCCTGCACGAGTTCGATTCGTCCGATCGTAGCTTTCGCGTCGCCTACCGGTACGCCGGCCGGAATAATCGTGACTGTCGTGCGATCGCCGAGCAGGCCGCCGGCACGGAGTTTCCGCAACTTTGCGGTTAGGTCATAGCTGTAGAATCTCTTGCTTTTTCGATTCCCATATTCCCGCGCGGCGGCCTTCGACGCGTTGAAAAAGTTCAGCGCGCCAACGTAATGCGGATCGCGTCCACGCGGCGCCGTCTCAGCGGCAGGCAGATCGAGATAAAGGTGGAACAGGATCCCCGGCTGCTTCGCGGCGCTGAGGTCTCGAAGAACTAGCCGTATCCGCGACTTCGGCTGGAGCGCCTCGAGCCTCTTTTCGAACCAGCCCTTCTCAGCGGCGAGGCTGGGCGACGGAAACAGCGGCACGCGCACCGCCGATTCGCCCAGCTCGACCGGACCCCTCGACGACGCGATC
>DASQHV010000033.1:0-8705 GCA_035631915.1 Candidatus Acidiferrales bacterium
ACGTGACCTTGTGGACGTTGCGCTGGAGCAGCTCGGGATCCCAAAACAGCGGCAGGTCCATCAGCAGCGAGTAGTGCTCGGTGAATGCCATGTCGTGCGGCAGGCGCGCGCCTGGTAGATCGATTGGCTCATGATGAGTCATCTGGCCGCGCGCGGAAACCACGCTGTAGGTGAGGTACGGCGGCCGGGTCGCGTAGTCGAAGAACAATAGCTCTCCGGTGACGGGATCGACCTTGGCATGCGCGGAGACGGCGCGCGCGAGTTTGCCGCCGAAGTTCTCGACGCCCACGGTCTCGAGCGTGCGTGGATCGAGCTTGTACGGCAGGCCGCACTGGTACCACAGCGCAAGCGCGTAGCCGTTGTGAAAAACCAGGTCGGTGTTGGCGGAGTCCTTGAGCCATCCGTCGGAGCCGGCGCCGCGCGGCACGGAGGGGTCGGGACGATCCATCAGGCCGGGCCAGATGGCGCGCTGCGCATCCTGCTCGGCGCTGAAGCCGGCGGTGCGAATCCATCGGTTGCGGTAGGTGGCCTTGCCGTCGTGAAACTCGATTGCGTGGACCATGCCGTCGCCGTCGAACCAATGGTAGCGGCCGCGCGGCTGGAAAATTGGATTGGGACCGTTGCGCAGGTAGGCGCCGTCTAGGTCGCGCGGAATCTCGCCGATGACGGTCAAATCGTCGGCGGTGATCTCGGTCGCTATCGGAGCGTAGATTCCGGCCAGGAACGGATTCTCGCCGGGGTCGATCCGAATCGGAATTTCGCGCTCGATCTTCACCATGATGTTTTCACCGATTGTGCACGATATCACTCTTAGCGTTGCGCCAACAAAGCGCGTCGATACTCACTCGACAGCAATCAAGAATGCGACCATTCCAATACCGACCGCGGCCAAGACCACTGCGACCGCGACCGCGGTGTATGAGGGACGCCCTACCACCTCGTCGCCGCGGTTGAGCCTTCTGACGAGGTTGATGTGCCGACTCGCTGACACGACATTCATGAATACGCCCACCAGCACCATCGCGGTGCCGACCCACAACGAAAATCCGTAGGACCTCAGGTTCGGATCGTGGCTGCTCGCAGCCATCTGCTTCAGGAACAAACCAAAGCGCGCGACGACGAACCCAAAGCCCATCAGCGCCAGGCCGGTGCGAATCCACGCGAGAAAGGTGCGCTCCGCGGCGAAGTAGATGCGCGGGTCACGGCTCTCCGACGGCGCCATCGGCCAAGACTGCGCGGATGGCGACGATTGTTCAAGCGCGCGGCGACCTCAGCGCGAGAGTTCGTGCAATCACAATGGCCTCTGTCGAGACACCGTGCTTTACTCGATTCACCGCATTGAGGTGCCGCTCCCATGGACGTTTCGAAAATTCCGCCCGGCCGCAATCCGCCGGATGAAATCAACGTGCTGGTCGAAATTTCGCAGGGCGGCGTTCCGGTCAAGTACGAACTGGACAAGGTGTCGGGCGCGCTGTTCGTGAATCGCTTCCTGCACACCGCGATGTACTATCCTGCCAACTACGGCTTTATCCCGAACACGCTGTCAGAGGACGGCGACCCGTGCGACGTGATGGCATTGTCACAGGTGCCGGTCGCGTCCGGCGCGGTCATCCGATGCCGTCCGGTGGGCGCGCTGCTGATGGAAGATGAGAACGGAATCGACGAGAAAATCCTGGCAGTGCCGGTCGACGAGCTAAATCCGTACTTCGACGGAATCGTCAACTACACCGACCTGCCGCCGATCATGCTCGATCAGATCGATCACTTTTTCCGCCACTACAAGGATCTCGAGAAGGGCAAATGGGTGAAGGTCGGGGAATGGGTCGATCGCGATGCGGCGGCGCGGCTGATACTCGAGGCGATCGCGCGCTTCGCGGAAAAGTAGTCGGTCGATGAGCGCTGAGTCCCCTCCCCGCGACGGAGAGGAGACTCGCGTCCATGCTATTGTCCCTGCCCCTCCGCCGCCGAATGCGCGAGCGGCACGAGCTGCGCGATGTCGCACTGGATGAGCGCCTGAATCTTGTTGTCGATCTGGAAGAAGCGCGTCACCTTGACACCGGGGATCGCGGCACGGAACTGCGGGATGAATTCCTTCTGCACGTCGAGCCGTCCCTGCTGAATCGCGACTACCTCGTCGAGTTTTTTTGCTGCGTCGGCATCGGTCAGGTTGTTGTACTTCGCCGCAAACTCCTTGAGCTCCTTGACGTGCCGATCTTCAATCGCGTCCATCTTCGCTTCGTAAGCGTCGTAGACCGGCCAGAATTTTGCCGATTCGTCCGCGGTCAGGTTCATGTTCGCGCCGACGGTCGCCTTGCGCTGCGCACGTGCGGCGGCGATATCGAGCTGCTTCTGCGACGGTGCGCTGCTCTGCGCAAAGGCGGGCGCGCCAAAGCCCACCGCGCCGGCGAGCAAAAGCGCCGCGCCGAAACCTGCAATGCGATTGGTGAAGTTCATCTGCCGTTCTCCTCGCTTTCGCTACTCCAAAGTCCGCAGGATGCTCCTGTATTGGAGTGTCAGAGTCAAGTAACCAGAGGGTCGATTTTGTGCACTAGCAGCAAACCGGAAACAAGCTTGCAAGCGTGCCTTGTATTGCATTTGGCCGTGGAGTTGTGCGAGCGTGCATGATTAACTGGCTTGGTGTCGACACGCGCTCCGAGCGCAGAATCGGCGGTCGAAGAGCCCCACGGGAGATGGAGGAAAATATGAATTCGAGAGTACGCGGGATCGTAGTGGCAATGAGCTTGGCGCTGGCATTCGCGGCGTTCGCGCCGGCAGCGTTCGCACAAGAGGGAGCGGCGGCGCCGAGCGGCGGCGGATCTACAGTTCGCGCCGGTTACATAACCTGTCACGTCGACTCTGGATGGGGTTTCATTTTTGGCTCGTCGCGGAAAGTTAAATGCGCTTATGCGATGCAGCCGGGATACACGGAATACTACACCGGTTCGATCACCAAGTTTGGCGCGGACATCGGCTATCTGCAGTCGGGCGTAATCCTGTGGGCAGTTCTGGCGCCGACGAACAACCTGGGCCAGGGCGCGCTTGCGGGTCACTACGGTGGAGCGACTGCCAGCGCAGCGGTCGGTGTTGGCGCGGGCGCAAACGTTCTGGTCGGCGGATTCAAGAACTCAATCGCGCTGCAGCCGGTTTCGATCGAAGGCCAGAACGGTCTGAACGTGGCCGCGGGCGTGATGGAGCTTACGCTGACCTTCGACAAGGAAAAGCCGGCCAAGAGCACGCCCTAGTAGTCGTCGATTCGGGACGGCTCGCGCAAGCGAGCCGCGCAGAGTACTGAAGTCCTTTTGATGGGGGCGAGCCTCAGGGCTCGCCCTCACCCATCTTGTGGCGGCAAGCGCGTCGCCACGATCATCTCCTCGACGTCGCGCAAGCGATCCTTGCCGAAAAAAATCTCGTCACCGACAAAGAATGTCGGCGAGCCGAAGGTGCCGCGCTCGACCGAGCGGCGCGTGTTTTCGAGCAGTTCGTCCTTGACTGCTTGAGTCTGGACCAGTTCGAGAATTCGTGCGCCGTCGAGGCCGGATTCCGCGCACGCCGCACCCATCACGTTGGGATCGTCCATCTTCTTCGGCTCGGCCCACATATGCCGGTACATCTCGTCCACGTAGCGCTCGAACACACCGAGCATTCGCGCCGCAATCGCGCCGCGCATCAGCACCAGCGTGTTGACCGGGAAGAAGGGGTTCGGCTTGTAGCGCGTGATTTTGTGGCGGCGGATGAATCGCGCGGTCTCGAGCCGTTCGTAGTCGGGTTTGTTCTTGATTCCCGCCAGGCTCTCGGCGGGCGAGCGATTGTTGGTCAGCTTGAACACCCCGCCGAGCAGAACCGGTACGTACTCGAATTTCACGCCGGTGCGCCGCTCGATTTCAGGAATCACCAGGTGGCTGAGATACGCGTTGGGGCTGCCGAAATCGAAATGAAATTCCACTTTCGACATGCGACTACCACTTCTCCCGGAAGGGCCGGATTTCCTGCTCGAACGTCCACGCGTCCGGCGCCTGCTGGTAGAGCTGCCAGTATGCTTCGCCGACGGCGGCCGGCCTCATCAGGCGCGTCGGGTCGAGATTGTTCAGCGCGTCGGCGCCTTCGCGCTCCTTGATCCGGTCGCGCACCCACGCGGTGTCGACGCCGCCGTCGATGATGAGATGGGCGACGTGAATGTTTTTGGGACCGAGTTCGCGCGCCGCGCTTTGCGCAACCGCGCGCAGCCCGAACTTGGCGCTCGCGAACGCCGCGTAGCCGATGCCGCCGCGGAGACTCGCCGTCGCGCCGGTGAAGAAGATGCAGCCGCGCTGGCGCGGGAGCATCAGGCGCGCCGCCTCGCGCGCGGTCAGGAATCCCGAGTAGCAGGCCATCTCCCACACTTTGCGGAACACGCGCTCGGTGGTTTCGACCAGCGGAAAGTTTACGTTCGCGCCGACGTTGAAGATGCAGACCTCGAGCGGCGCGCGGCGTTCGGCTTCGTTCAGAAAGGCGGTGATGTCGTCCTCCTTGCGCGCGTCGAGCGCGCGCCCGAAGATGCGCCCGCCTTCGGCCTCGACCTCGGCGATCAACGGCGCCAGCTTGTCGCCGTTGCGCCGCCCGGCGAAGACCGTGAAGCCTTCGGCGGCAAACTTTTTTGCGATCGCAGCGCCGATATAGTCGCCGGCGCCGATTACCGCGACGGAGCCGCTCCTTAATTTCATCGCGAAGACTCCCTTTTGCTGCGGCTGCGCCGAATCACGCGTTCGGCCGTGGACTTAAGGATCCGGTTCGACAGAGTGCGGTCGCTGACCGCGCGCGCGAGAATCAACGCACCGGCCATCGAGACGAACGCCGCGATCGCGTCGTCGTACGCGCGTGAGGTGTCGCGCGCCGGCGTCACCCGCGAGATAAACTTAAGCGCCTTCTTGAGTTCAGTTGTAAACGCGTCGCGCACGCTCGGGGACTGCCGCGCAATCTCGCTGCCGAGCGCCGCGACCACGCATCCGCGGCCCGCAGAGTCGCGATGATCTTTCGAGAGGTATTGCTCGACGATCGCGGCGAACGCGCGGGCCGGGCCGTCGCGCTCGATGAGGCGGCGCCAGAGGCGCTCCGACTGCGCCAGCGCCGAGCTTACCGCCTCGGCCGTGATTGCCTCCTTCGACTCGAACTGACTGTACATCGCGCCGTGCGTCAGGCCGGCGTCGCTCGTTATCGCGTCAACGCCGGTGGCGGCGATGCCGCGCTCGCGGAACATGCGGGACGCGGCACTCACTATCTTTTGGCGATTGCGCGACGCCTGTTCCCTGCTAACCCGCATCGCAGCTGCTCTTCTTCTTCCGTTCCGTGGCTTGACACCTTTGATGACGTGCGTCATTTATAACCCGGATCGCGGTGCTCATCAAGAGATTTGCACTCAGCGCGCTCGAGGATCTGCCATGGCGAATGATTTGACTGTCTGGGGCGTCGGCACCAGCCGCACGATACGCGCGCATTGGATGCTGATGGAGCTGGGACTCGACTACCAGTTTCATCCGATCCGATCGCGCACCGGCGAGACGCTCTCGGCCGAGTTCCTGCAGCTCAATCCGCGGCACAAGATCCCGGTCCTGCGCCATGGAAGCTTTGTCTTGACCGAGAGCGCGGCAATCGTTCAGTACTTGAGCGAGACTTTCGCGAAGCCCGACCAGTTTTACCTCCCGGCCGACGCGAGGAGTCGCGCGACGCTCAACGAATGGTGCTACTTCATCATGTGCGAGCTTGACGCGGGGTCGCTTTACGTCATGCGCCGTCACGACGGGTTGAGGGAGATCTACGGCGACGCGCCAGTCGCCGTCGAATCGGCGCGCGAATATTTTCTGCACAACCTCGAAGCGATGGCGCCCCGAATCGCGAGCGGCGGTCGATATTTGTTCGGCGAACGGCTTAGCACCGCCGACATCCTGCTGATGACCTGTCTCGTTTGGGCGGACATTGTCGGGATTCGCATGTCCAAAACATTCGCCGAATACCAGAAACGGGTCGCCGAGCGGCCGGCTTTCAAGGCCGCGATGCAGCGGAACTTCGCGGGCTAGCAGCGTCGCGTCACCGAAGGATCAACACAATGGCGGGACCTCTGGACGGTGTTCGAGTGCTGGACTTGGCGTCGATGGTCGCGGGACCGGTCGCGGCGATGATGCTCGCCGATCAGGGCGCCGACGTGATCAAGATCGAGCCTCCGGCCGGCGAGCTGATGCGTCATTTCAGCCACGGCCGCAACGGAATGAACCAGGTGTTCCTGTCGTGCAATCGGAACAAGCGGTCACTGGCGGTCGACCTGAAAACCGCGGCGGGTCTCGAAATCGTTCGCAAGCTCGTCGCGACGGCCGCCGTGATCGTGCACAATTTTCGCCCCGGCATCGCGGAGCGCATCGGCCTGGGCGAAGACGCGGTGCGCGCAATCCGGCCCGACATCATCTATGTGTCGATCAGCGGCTTCGGCGAGCGCGGACCGTACGCCGGCCAGCGCGCATACGATCCCGTGATCCAGGCCCTGTCGGGACTTGCGGATATCCAGCGCGACCGCGACACGGGGCGCCCGCGGATGGTGCGCACGATTATCGCCGACTACACGACGGCGCTGACGACTGCACAGGCGATCACGGCGGCGCTGTTCGCGCGCGAACGCAGCGGCAAGGGCCAGCACGTGCGGGTCGCGATGCTCGACGCGATGATCTCCTACCTGTGGCCGGAGGCGATGCCGAACCTGACGTTCGTCGGTGAAGAGCGCGACCCGTCAGACGGCGAGATCGGTCCCGACTTGGTATTCGCGACGCAGGACCGCTACATCACGGCGGGCGCGCTCTCCGACGATGAATGGGCGGGGATGTGCCGTTCGCTGAATCGGACCGACCTGATCGACGACCCGCGCTTCAAGACGGCGCGCGATCGCGCGGTGAACGGCGTCGAGCGGCGCGAAGTCACGACTGCGGAGCTGGAGAAGTGGCAGGCGAGCGAAATTCTGCCGCGGCTGCTGGCCAACGACGTGCCGTCGGCGCCGGTGCTGAGCCGCTTCGAACTGCTGAAGGAACCGCAAGTCCGCGAGAACGGCATCCTGGAGGAACACGAGAGCCCCGTGTTCGGCAAAGTGCGGATGCCGCGGCCGGCGGCGCGCTTCGACGGGACTCCTGCGGGCATCCGCAAGCTCGCGCCGCTGCTCGGCGAGGACACCGCGAACGTGCTGGCGGAGTTGGGCTATAGCGATCGCGACCTCGCGCGGCTGGAGCAGGATCGCGTCATACGCGCCCGCCCCGCCGATTCGCCGACGGGATAGTGCTCGCGAGTCAGCTCGAAAATCGAATCCTAAGACGAGAGCGCCGCAAGCTCAGCCTTTTGTTTGCGGGTAAGTCCAGCGCACACCAGTTCGTAGGAGTGGGCGGCTTGGTGCTTGATCTCGCGGGCCGGCACGTCAGAGTCGAGGCTTATGCTGATCCAGAAGCGCCGGTCCAAGTGGGAGCGATGGCCCACGCCGGCGTATTGCCCACGCAGGATCTCCGCCAGGTACGGGTCGCATTTCAGAATCACGTTCTCGATGCCGCGGATGGACAAGATGGCGAACATCTTGCCCATCACCTTGTAGATCAGAATGTTGGGGGTGGCGGCTCTGGGGGGAGCCATGGGTTGAGCCACCGCGCCTGGCATGCCGTCGAGATAGGCCATCAAGGCCGCTGTCCGTTTAGTGAAGTTCACGCCGGGGATACTCCGCTGCGCACGTCTCATTTGCGGGCTGCTCTTACGCTTCATGCAACGTGGTCCAGATAGTAGAGACTCCCGTCCGGCTCGGTTAGCTCACGCTATCGCTTCGGCGCCCGTTGTACTATCGACAGTGTGACAAAAGATGTCGCGCGTGCGCCGCCTGCGCCGATCATTTTGGGGGTTGCAAAAGGTCGGCTGGGCGCTAGATTCGCACAATTCGCTCAGACTTGACCGGCGGTGTGACTGCTGTAACCAGGGGGAGGTGAAAGCAATGAGTCGCAGAATTGGGCGGCGTGATTTTCTGAAGCAAAGCGCGCTGGCGGGCGCGGCGCTCTCGATACCTTCGATTTTCATCCATCCGCGATTTGCTCACGCGGTGGTCGATCCCGCGGCGACAAAGAAGTTCGGATCGAGCCTGAAGGGCCGGCTGATCCTGCCCGGCGACTCGGAATACGAATCGGCGCGCAAGATCTGGAACGCCAAGTACGACAAGCATCCGGCGATGATCGCGCGATGCGCCGCGACCGACGACGTTGTTCGCGCGGTCGAATTCGCACGCCAGAACGAATTGCCGGTTTCGATCCGCTCGGGAGGCCACGATCAGGCCGGCTACTCGACCAATGACGGCGGGATGGTGATCGAGCTCGCGGGATTGAAACGCATCAACATCGATCGCACGCGCAAAACGGTCGCCTGCGGTGGCGGTGTACTGGTCGGCGAACTTTATGCCGCGGTCGCGCCGACCGGAATGGGCGTGGTTTCCGGAGGGTGCCCTACCGTGGGAATCGGCGGCTTCACGCTGGGCGGAGGCGAAAGCGCGGTTAGCAGCAAATACGGACTGGCTTGCGCGAACGTAACGGCGCTGGAAGTCGTCACCGCCGACGGCCATACGCTGTCCGCGCGCCCGGACGAAAACCCCGATCTCTTTTGGGCGCTGCGCGGCGGCAGCGGCAACTTTGGCGTCGTCACGAAGTTCGAGTACCGGCTGGTCCCCG
>DASQHV010000034.1:0-12556 GCA_035631915.1 Candidatus Acidiferrales bacterium
TGTCGCTCGGCGCGATCATTCGCCGCCTGATGCCATTTCCGGTACGCGGCGCCGCCGTGATCAAGACCCTGACCGACCGCTTCCGCTACCCCCGTCATGGCCCCGGTGAATTGTGGGAGCACGTCGCGCGCATCATCCAGACGCAGGGCGGCGCGATCCGGATGGGTGCGCGAGCAGTCGCTTTCGAACGCGACGCGAAGCGCCTCACGTCCGTGACAGTTGAGGGTGCAGGCGGCGGTGAGACAATCTGTGGCGAGCATTTCATCTCGACCATGCCGCTCGCAGACCTGGTGCCGGCGTTGAATCCGGGTGCGCCCGCCGGTGTCGTCGCGAGCGCCCGCGCACTGCGCTTCCGCGACTTCATCACCGTGGCGCTGATCCTGGACCAGGCGCAGGTCTTCCCCGACAACTGGATCTACATTCATGACCCGCGGGTGCGCGTCGCGCGAATTCAGAACTTCAAGAACTGGAGCGCGGACATGGTTCCCGATCCGCGCTACACGATGCTGGGGCTGGAGTATTTCTGCACTCAGGGCGATTCGATCTGGTCGAGCTCCGACGCCGATCTGATTTCGCTGGCGAAGGAGGAGCTTGCCGCACTCGGATTGGCGGGTCGGGCCGCGGTGATTGACGGCACCGTCGTGCGGCAGCCGAAAGCCTATCCGGTTTACGATCACGGCTTTCGCGAAAATGTGGCGCGCGTCCGATCCTTCCTTGAAGTCGAGGTGCCGAATCTGCAGGTTGCGGGGCGCAACGGGATGCACAAGTACGACAACCAGGACCATGCGATGCTGACCGGCCTGATGGCGGCGCGGAACATCATGGGCGGCTCGTTCGATCTGTGGCGCGTCAATTCCGACGCTGAGTACCTGGAGGACGAGCCCGACGCCGCGGCCGAGGGTGGCCGGATTCAGCCGTTCCCGTTGGTTCACACGCGCCCGGCGCCGGCGGTCGCGGGGCCGGATCTCGCCGCCGTGCCGGAAGACGCGTAAGTAGCTGCGCGATGCCGATAGTCAAAGACGAGTCCGCGATGCCGGCGCTCTCGGTGGTAGTTCCTGCGCGCGACGCGGCGGCGACGGTTCCACGATGCCTTGACGCGATCACGTCGCAAGCGGCGCAGATGCCGGTCGGCGTCGAGATAATCGTCGTTGACGACTGTTCGAGCGACGCAACCGCGGAGATTGCCGCGCGCTACGGCGTTCGACTCGTCAAGCTCGCGCATCATCTGGGACCTTCGGCCGCGCGCAATCGCGGCGCTGAAATCGCACGCGCGCCGGTGCTGTTCTTTCTCGACGCCGACGTCGTTCTTGCGCCGCACGCGCTCGCACGCGGTGCGGAAGCGCTCACCGCCAGCGGCGCCGACGCCGTGATGGGATCCTACGACGACGATCCCGACGCGCGATCGACCGTGAGCCGTTTCAAGAATTTGGCTCATCACTATTTTCACCAGCGCGCGCGCGCCGAGGCCGCGACGTTCTGGAGCGGATGCGGTGTCGTCCGGCGCGAGGTGTTTGCCGCGTCGGGGGGGTTCGACGAAGAGCAGCACTCCGTCGAGGACATCGAGCTTGGTTCCCGGATGGTCGCGCAGGGCGCGCGAATCGTCCTCGACCCGGGACTCCAGGTGAAACACCTCAAGCGATGGACGATGCGCTCGCTGCTTGCGACCGACGTGCTGCGCCGCGCGATACCGTGGACGCTGCTGTGGCTCGAGGGCCGCCGCCTGCCCGACGACCTCAACCTCGCGGCTGATCAGCGGATCGCCGCGATCGCGGCGCTGGCGCTCGCGACCTCCGTAGTCGCGTCCCCATTCATGCCGGCGCTATGGCTTCTGGCCGGCGTGCTCGTCGTGCTTGGGCTCTGGCTCAACCGGGATCTCTACCGCTTGCTGTTGCGCAAGGGCGGCGCGTGGCTCGCGATCAACGGGTTCCTGCTGCAGCAACTTTACTACCTGTATTCGATATTCGGCTTCGCCGCGGGCGTCGCGATATTCGGCGCGCGAACTTTCAGCCGCCGAGTTGAGGCGGTGCTCAGGCGGGCCGGTGCGTGAACGGTCCGACGCGATGGTCAGGTTGGCGGTCGTTGGATTCGGGCGGCTCGCGCGGAACTACTACGCTCCCGCACTCAGAGCGATTCCCGGGGCTGAAATCTGCGCGATTGCCGATTCGCTGGCGGCCTCGCGCGATGCCGCGCACGCCGCGTTTCCTGCGGCGCGAATCTACGCCGACTATCGCGAGCTGCTCGCGCATGAGCAGATCGACGCGCTGGTGGTCGCCTCGCCGCCATCGACCCATCTTGGCGTCTGGAACGAAGCGGCGCGGCGCGGAATCCCGGTCCTGATGGAGAAACCGTTCGTGCTGGGCGGCGAACTGGAACGCGCTGCAAGTTCGGCCGAAGCGCGGGCGCTGCTGATGCCGAATTTCAATCGGCGCCTTTGGCCGGACTACCGCGCGATGCGCCAACTCTGTATTGGCGGTAGCCTCGGAGCGATCGAAAGCGCGCACTTTGCGCTGCGGATCGATTTGCGCCCGTGGTGCTCCGTCACGCGCCATCGGCTGTCCGCCGGCGAAGGGGGCGCGCTCTTCGACCTCGGCAGCTCTCAACTCGATCTCATCGAATACGTGCTCGGCGCGGAGATCGCGAGCCTGGAGGCCGCATCCGCCAAAGTGGAACCCTCCGGCGAGGGAGTCGTGCTAAGTGTGCTGCTGGGCAACGGTGTTCCCGTGCGATGCGAAATCGGGTATTCGACTCGCAACCGCGAGAGTGTCGCCATCGTCGGCGCGAGAGCGTCGGTCGTGCTGGCAAATCCCAACACTGCGTTGCACGTTACGCCGCGCGGCTCGGGCAAATTTCCATTGATGCGATTTCTCCGCGACTCGATCGTCTTCGGCAATCGCGCCGTATTCCGAGGACGGTCGATGCTGCGCTATACGATTCGCGCTTCGCTCGCCGAATTTGTCGACGCTGTGGCCGCGGGCAGGCCGTTCTCACCCGGCTTCGACGACGCTGCGCACAACTGCGCCTGCCTCGAGGCCGCTCAACGATCGGTTGCAGAACGCCGGCCGATAGAAATCAAGCCGCCCGCCAATCACGCCGACGTTCGCGAAGCGTCCACTTAGTTTGGCTCGGAGCGGAGACTTCCGGCTAGGACTCCACGACCGCCTTCACCCGTCCATCTCTGACGGCTTTGACCATCGCACGGTAGTCGCGCTGGTTTTGGTCGGCATACTCGACGGCGAACTCACAGATTGCGTCGTCAAACGTCTCGCTTGAACCGATGTATCCCGAGATCATCGCGGCGTCGCCGGACCGTGCGTGCGACCGCGCCAGCGCCACGCCGCACAATTTCGAATAGGCCCGCAGGATGCCGCCGTCCCAATCTTCGATCATGGCGGAGACTTTCATTGAGTCCGCGGCGAGGTGCTTCATCGCACTCTCCAGGTCGATTCTGTCGTACCAGACGTCGAGCGCCTTCATGAACGCGTAGTCGGCGAAACATCCGGCCGTGGCGAATCGGAACGAGATCGGGCAATCGGCCTATGCTCCTCGCGTGGGATGGCCTCGCGCAGGGCCTTCCCTTCAGCGCGACGCTCCGCCGCTGTGCGATATTGGGTTGCGGGCGGAGCAGCTTCAGCAACAGGGGCCCAGCTATTCCGCAGAGCAAGCGTAGGGCCACATTGAGAATCCGAGTCTCAACTCAGGATTCCCGGAGCTATGAGCTACGTGGATCCCGCTTGGCCCCTTTCGCTACAGGCGTTGAATCCGTTCGCTCCACTCTGACTATGTCATGACGAAATCTGAATCATCGTCCCCACATTTGAAAATGGCACGCAAGTTGCGCTCATCGCAAAAGAAGGCCGGGAACTCGGTCAACTCGCGCACTGGCGCGTTAGCATGGTGTCTGCTAGCAAACAGCGCGTCTGGCGATCTGAACGGCTTCAAAGACGCTGGCGACTGCGCATGCCGATCTTCACCGAGCAATGACCAATCCGAACGAAAGAGAATTTCCCGAGCTCTCGTTGATCGAGGGAGGTCCGGGCGATGCCTTGATGAAGAAGCTCCGGCTGATTCGGCCCGAGATTGGGGCCGCTTCGGCCAGAACCGCGATCGTCCTTGCCGCGGCTACGTGGCTCCCGCTGCTGGTGCTCTCCATCGTCGAGGGATTAGCCGTTGGCGGTGCAAGCATCCCGTTCCTCTACGACATCGCAGCACATACGCGCTTTCTGGTTGCGGTACCGATACTTGTACTGGCTGAGATTCCAATCGGGAGACGACTAAGGGGAATCGCGCGACAGTTCCTCAACGCCGGGCTGGTCCCCGAGAGTGAGCGGAAACAATTCGCGAGCTACGCGGTTGATACCGTGCGGTTTCACGACTCGCGGCTTGCAGAAATAGCACTCCTCGCCGTGACGTATACGATGGCTTACGTTATTTTCTCGCAGACATCCTTTCAGAGCGGCAGCACGTGGTACCACCCTTCTGCGAGCGGCTTTTCGGTGGCCGGGTACTATTACGCGTTCATCGCAGTCCCGATCTTCCAGTTCCTGCTGTATCGTTGGGCCTTTCGAATGTTTGTGTGGGCAAGGCTCCTGTGGCAGATCTCGAACCTCGATTTGTCGCTGACTCCGACTCATCCGGACGGCGCCGGCGGTCTCGGTTTCCTGGGAAAGGGCACGATACCCTTCGGGGTCATCCTGTTCGCGATGAGCTCGGTGGTGTCGGCATCGATCGCGAGCAGAATCCTTTTCGACGGCGCGAAGCTTGAACAGTTCGAGTTCATTTACGCGGCGCTCATCCTGTCGGCACTCATCGTCTTTGCCGGGCCGTTGTTGGTCTTTGCGCCCAAGCTGTTCCGCCTCAAGCAGGAGGGACTTCTCAGGTACGGTGAGCTCGCCAGCGAGTACACGCAGCTATTCGACAGAAAGTGGGTGGGTCGCATCGACGGCGCCGAGGAACCGCTGCTCGGCTCCGGAGACATCCAGTCGCTGGCCGACTTGGGAAATAGTTACGAGCTGGTCCGTAAGATGCGCGTCGTTCCGATCGAACTGAGCGACTTCATCGCGATCGCGCTTCCGGGAGTGATACCGGCGCTCCCCCTGGCCGCAACCGTGATGCCGGTCAGCGAAATACTAAAACAGATCCTCCGCTTGCTGGGATAAAGGCAGCTCGCACTGATCGCAACCCTGGTGGTTCGGGCGCGTTGGCGCGGGACGGACTATCCGATTACAATTCGCGAGCCGCGCTCGCGCGGTGGTATAAGTCCGTTTTGGATCGGCCCGATTCAGGTTTGTCCGGCGCGTCCGCCATTCGCGAGGGATTTCTTCCTGCCAGCATGTCCGTGAAGCACAAGCCCAAGGTCGCGATGCTCGGCTTCGATGCCGCCGAGTTCAGCTACATCGCCGCACATCTGTCGTCGCTGCCAAATTTCAGCCGCGCGCTCGGCCGCGGAATCCTGCGCCACCTCGACTCGCCGGCGCAAATCATGGCGGGCTCGGTGTGGCCCACCTTTTACACGGCCAGCCCGCCCGGCGAGCACGGGATTCATCACCTGATGCAGTGGGACGCCGACGCGATGCGTCTGCGGCGCACCGCAGCCGACTGGCTCTACTGCGAACCATTCTGGCGCGAGCTCGAACGCCGCGGCCATCGAGTGGTCGCGCTCGACGTGCCGATGTGCTTCCCGTCGGAGCGTGGCGGCGCGGTCGAAGTCAGCAGCTGGGGCGCTCACGATCAACTGAGCGCGTTTAGCGCGCATCCCCGCGAGCTCGAGCGCGAGATCCGGCGCCGCTTCGGCCAGCATCCGATGGGTATCGAGATTCCGGTTGAGAAGTCGCTCGCCGAGCGGATGCGCGTCCGAACCAACCTGGTCGACGGTGCACGCATCAAGGGGGAGATGACGCGGTGGCTGCTGACCTCACAGGAGTGGGATTTCTTCATCGGCGTGTTCGGCGAGTCGCATCGCGGCGGGCACATCCTGTGGCCGGACAACGCGGACGCCCAAGAGGCGACTCCGCCGAGCGCCCTGCTCGACGTGTACCGCGCGCTCGACCAGGCGTTGGGCGACCTCCTTGCCGCGATCGATTTGAATGACACCACGGTGATCCTCTTCGCGCTTCACGGTATGGGTCCGAATCTGTCGCAGGAGCATTTCGTGCCTCCGATGATGGATCTGATCAACGTCCGCTTCAGCGAGCTGGAGCCGGATCTTTACGCGAATACCGGCCCGCCGCGGCAACGCAGCTTGATGCGACTCTTGCGCGAGAAGGTGCCACCGCGGCTGCAGTCCGCGATCGCCAACATGGTCCCGCAACGGGTGCGCGACGCCGTGGTCGATCGCGCGCTGACCTCGGGCTACGACTGGGCTCGCACCCCCGGACTCGCGGTTAGAGCGGACTGCAACGGCTTCATCCGGTTCAATCTCGTCGGGCGCGAGACACAGGGGATGCTGGAGGCGGGGAGCGCGATCCTGTCGCGCTACTCCGAACTGATCAGTGAATCGTTCGCCACCTTGCGGACCACGGACGGCCAGCCGCTGGTCGGCGAAGTTCTGGCCGCGGCGGAGAATTTTCCCGGTGCACGCTCCGATCGCCTGCCGGATTTGATCGTGATGTGGACTGGACTCGAGCCGGCCGCCGGCGCGACGTCTGCGCTGGGAATGCTTGACGACAAACTCGACACCGGCCGCGGCGGAAATCATCTGCCGACGGGATTTCAGATTTTGCTGCAGCCCGGCCTTGAACAGCCAAGCGAAGACTCGCGGCTTTCGATCAGCGACTTCGCGCGGTCGATCCTACGGATGTTCGACGCGTAGCGGTTGACGACGCTGAGCTCGCTAGCCACCCGCTGCCTGCAAGCTCGCACAAATTTGCGACTGCGCATCGCCTGAGTATCGATAAATCCGGATTCCGTCGCGATCGAAGGCAAGCTCGCCCCGTTCGCGATTCCAAATCAGGCCGTTCAACTCAAATCCGTCAAATCGGTATTCGCGCGCGAGCGCGAACAGTTGCTCGCGTGAATCTTCGGCGACGTCGTTGGTGTACACCGCGCTGGATTCGCAAAAGCAGCGGCGCAGCGACGCGATCAACTGAAGATTGTTCTCCGCGATCATGTCTTCGAGCCGCTCGGTGTGCGCCTGCGTCAGCACTTGCCGTATCGAACACTCAGAGCCCGGCCAGCCGAATATCGGCGGCCCCCATCCGGCTGTCAGCCAGCACGCGGCGGCGCCGGCGCCCGAATATAGCGGTGCGATGTCCCGCGCGAGGCGGCGATCGCCGGCGGTCTCGCGCGCAAGGTTGGTGAGATTGAACGCCCCGACGATCACGCCTGCGCCGAACACGGCCGCGGGCGGTGCACCGGTCGCGATGACAGCAACCACCGCAGGCATCAGCACGTAAAACTTGAGGTACGAGAATCCGAAGGGTCGAAGGATTGGCAGAACCAGGATTCCGGCGATTGCGATGAGCATTTGCCATTCGCGCCGCCGCAGCACCATCGCGAGTCCGGTCGCGACCAACGCCATCGCGAAGATTATCCCGCTCAGTCCAGACACGCCGTCGGCGAACGTGGCGCGACTGGCAAGCATCCGCAGGTCGCGCACGATGCCCTCGCTCTGCCGCGTCATCACGATGCTCCGCGCGGGACCGACCGATACCGCGGCAACATAAGGCATCCAGCTCGGCCAGCCCTCCACGCGATGCCACATGCTGCGCCTGTAGAGCGAGTTTTCCTCGCCGGTCAGGACCCGGTGAATCGCCGCGCGCGGCGAACTGTTTCCCGTCGCGACCATCGTCGCGAACATTGTTGCGGGCGCGAGGGCGAGTATCGCGCAAAAAATCGCTATAGTGCGCGCGCGAAATCTGGCGCCACGCCCAGCCGCGCACGGTATCAGCGCAACCGCGAGGAACAGTCCCTGGTACAGCAGAGTCGCGAGCGCGATCGCCGCGCCGGCCCCGAGCAGTCCCCGGTCGCGGTCGAGGGCCGGCCGCGATGCAAGGTAGACGATTCCGGCGAGCGCAATCGTCGCCGGTATCAACGGCTCGATCGTGTCGGTCGAATATCTGAGCAGCGGAACTGTCATGCCGGCAAGCAGCAGCGCAGCCGCCCGCGCGGTGGGCGCCGCGCCTCTCGCCGTCAGCCACCGCTTGATCAAAAAGAGGTAGGCGACTCCCGCGATGAAATCCAAAGCTGTGAACACGTGCACAGCGTCGCGCGGCGAAGTGACGATCCCGATGACTTGCAGCGGCTTGATCACCGCGAACAGAAAAGCGGGAAAAAGCAGCCAGCGCGGCTCGCCTATGACCGGTCGCGACTGGGTCAGGATTGGCCCCAGGTGCCGGAGACCGTCGCCGAGGTAGCTGGCCCGCGCCGCCGCCATGCATCCGACGACGGCGGCCCACGCGACTATCACCGCCGTATCAGGCGCCGCGCGAAGCCACCTGGCAGTCCGCCCCGCCGCGCCGCGCGAATCATCCGCCATGGAAACCCGCGCTGCTTTCACACTTGCGCGCTGCGGTTACCCGCCAGCATCTGGCGTACCGCGTCCGCCAGGTTCTCGATACTCATTTGAGGCGCGCCGCGCGCGACGTCCCGGTTGCCGGACGACATCGCCGCAAGGAATCCGCGCGTCCGGTGATGCCCGGTGCGGCCGGTGTCCTCGTGCGCGACTATCTCACCGAGAATTGGCGAGTCGATTCTGCGCGCGGTCCGCGATTCGTTCCAGGCTACGATCATATCCGGCAGAAGATTTGTCCTACGGCCGGGCGCGGCTTCAGCCGCCATGCGGATGTCGGTGACGAGCGGCGTGCCGTGTTCGGTGCTGAAGCTCGCGAAGCCCTCGCGCAAATCCGCCACATAGCTGCGCAGCGCGACGCTGCCCGCCTCGAGCATGCCGTCGCGCTCACGGCCCTTGATGTTCAGCCTGATGTACCCGTTGCGATCGCTGCGCAGAGCGATCGCCGGCGTCCGCCGCCAGTCGAAGCCGGCCGTGTACGAGCGATCCACGACCAGGTCCCGCGCCCATTGCGGCACCGCTCGCGCAATCGCGGTCTGCGCCCGCGGCGGCATCCGCTTGCGCAGCGCGTTGATCGGACTTGGGCCGCGCGGCGCGACCGTGATCGAACGCGCGCCCTCGCTCGCGCCAAATCGCGCGTTGATTCGCGCGACGATTTCCTGCGTGAAGTGCTCCTGCGAATTGTTCGGACCCATTCCATGAAGCGCGAACAGCCACACCGTCGTATTGTCGGCGGAAAGACTCGAGACGATCTCACCGAGCGCGCGATCGACCGCGCAGTACACCTCGAGCAGCCACTCGGGCCGGACCGATTCGTTCGATGGCCACAACACGTGACCGCCGCGATGGAGTTCGCTGAACACCACCAGCAGTAGGTCCCAGCGTTGCGTCGCGGCGAGCCACTGCGTCAGCTCGCCCTTGCGCCGCGCACCCTCGACCAGCTGCCGCTTGATTCGTTCGCGCTGCGCCGCTGACTTCGCGACCGGAATTTCCAGACCGATAGGATGCGCGCCGAAGCGGCGGAGGATTTCCCGTTCGAGCGTGCGCGGCCGCGCCGAGAACCTGGTAAGCCCGTCGTGCGTGCCCCAGCCCGCAATCTCGATTCCCGGACCGTCGGCAGGCGCGTCACTCATCGGCACATCGATCGCGATCACGTCCACGCCTGCCCGCGCCAGTTTGCGCCAGAACGGATCCATCGGCAGCCGCTGTCCCGTGACGCGCTTGAGCCGCATCGCGTCCGGATCCCACGCCAGGATCAGATAGAAGCCGTGCTCGCCCGGTCCGCTCTCGGTGAAAAAGGAGGGCCACACTGAGCCGGGAATCAGCGCCGCCTGCGACGTGAGATCGGTCACCGCGCGGTTCTCCAGCGCGCGGCGAAAGTTTGGCAGGTGGGAAAGATTCTCGCGGACGTAGCTCAGCTCGGCGGCGTCGACGCCGATCATCGCGAGCTTGCGCTGGTTTCCAGAAGCCATCGATTGGCGGGGCCCCGGCGCGTGCCTCCACCGCCGGGTTCGTCCGCGAACAAACCACATCCCGTATTCGGCGACAAGCAATCCGAAGTTCCCGGCCGTTATGCGGCTCCGCATCAATTCAATCGGTCGATTGATTCATGCAGTCGATTGAATTAGAAACGAGGTATTCGGCGGAGCGAGGTGCGATGCCATGGCAGAGGCGGCGGTGCGGCGCGACGAGAGCTCAAATCGGGGCGAGGATGCGCGGCGGCGGCTGGTCGATGCCGCGCTGGAGGTTTTCGGCGCGCACGGCTTCGACGGCGCCAGCACCCGCATCCTGGCCGAGAAGGCGGGCGTCAATCTCGCCGCAATCCCCTACTACTTCGGCGGCAAGGAGGGCCTTTATCGCGCCACCGCCGAATATATCGTCGAGGCCAGCAACCGCGAGCTCGCACCCGTAATGACTAAGATCAATAGCGCGCTGGCCGCCGCCCGACGACCGACCCGCCAGGTCGCGGCGGCGCTGCTGCGCGATCTGCTCGAGCGATTCTCCTGGCTGCTGATCGGATCGGGCCAGGCCGAGCGATGGTCGAACTTCGTGATGCGCGAACAGATGCAGCCGGGCGCCGCGTTCGAAATTCTCTACTCGGGGATCATGCGCCCGGTCACGTTCACCTGTGCGCGGCTGCTCGGCGTCCTGTTCCAGCGCAGCGCCGACGACCCGCGGATTGCGATTCGGGCGCAAAGCATCCTCGGCCAGGTGCTGATCTTTCGCGTCAGTCACCGCACCGCGCTGCGGCACATGGGCTGGAAGGAGTTTTCTGCGGAGCGGGTGAAGCTGATTCAATCGGTGGTCTTCGCCGACGTCGATCGAATCATCGCCGCAGGGAAATGAAGACGATGGAGTCCGATCCTCGCGAAAGTCTCGAGAGCCGGATTCGCGCGCTGCACGATCAGGGCGCGCGGCTGGAAGAGGAACTTGCGACGTTGCGGCGCCGGCGCGAGGACAACGGCGATGACGGTTCGATCGCTGCTGACGAGCGGCCCGCGAACGGGCGGCTGGCCGAGCGCACGCCACGCCGCGCGGGCGGACTGCGGCGCGCTCTCTCGCGCTTGGCGATCATCCTGCTGGCCGCGATCGTCGCCGGCGCCGGCGTTCAATTGTGGAACTACCTCGACACCTACGAGTCCACCGACGACGCCCAAATCGACGGCCACATCGCACCGATCAGCGCGCGCGTCGCGGGAATGATTTCGCACGTCTACGTCCAGGACACCGAACAGGTCAAAGTGGGTGAATTGATCGCTGAAATCGATCCGCGTGACGCGCAGGTCGCGGTCGCGAATGCCCGCGCCAACCTGGCGCAAGCCGCGGCCCAAGTCGAATCCGCACGCGCCGACTACACCGCCGCGCTGAGCCGGATTCGCCAGGCCGAAGCGGAAAATGAGCAGGCGCAAAAGGACGCCGACCGCTTTGAGCAGCTCTACGGCCAGCACATCGTCTCCGGCTCGCAATACGACGACAAGATGCGCGCGGCCGAAGTCGACGACGCCGCCGTCGAATCCGATCGGGCCAGCGCCAACGCCGCGCGAACCTTGATCGCCTCGCGCGAGGCGGCGGTCAAATCGGCGCAGGCCGCGCTCGATCAGGCGCTGCTGAATCTCGAATACACGCGGATTGTCGCGCCGATGAACGGCGTGGTCGGTCACAAGACTGTCGAGGTCGGGCAGCAGGTGCAGCCCGGTCAGCAGATGCTCGCGATCGTGCCGCTCGACGACATCTGGATTACCGCGAACTTCAAGGAAACGCAGATTCACCGGATGAAGCCGGGGCAGCGCGTGACGATCTACGTCGATGCGCTTGGGCGCGAGTACCGCGGCTACGTCGAAGGGATGGGCGGCGCGAGCGGCGAGAAGTACAGCCTGCTGCCGCCTGAGAACGCGACCGGCAACTACGTCAAGGTGGTGCAGCGCCTGCCAATTCGAATCCGCCTCGAACCCGGCCAAAACCAGGACCATCGCCTGTGGCCCGGGATGTCGGTGGTGCCGAAGGTGTGGCTCAGGTGAGCGCGGCGCCGCGCCCGGCCGCGCCGCTTGCGCCACCGCGAGTCGCGCGCAATCCGTGGACGATTGCATTCACCGTAACGCTCGCGACGTTCATGGAGGTGCTCGACACGAGCATCGCGAACGTTTCGCTGCCGCACATCGCGGGCGGCCTTTCCGCGAGCGTCGAGGAAAGCACCTGGGTGCTGACCGCATACCTGGTCGCCAACGCGATCGTGCTGCCGCTCAGCGCCTGGATGGCGACGCTGTTCGGACGCAAGCGCTTTTACATGACCTGTGTCGCGATGTTCACGCTGAGCTCGCTGATGTGCGGGATCGCGCCGACGCTGGGGACCTTGATCATTTGCCGCATCATCCAGGGTGCGGGCGGCGGCGGCTTGCAGCCCAGCGAGCAGGCAATCCTGGCCGATACGTTTCCCGCCGAAAAATTCGGGATGGCGTTTGCGATGTACGGAATGGCCGTGGTGCTGGCGCCCGCGATCGGGCCAACGCTCGGCGGTTACATCACCGATCACTTCGACTGGCGCTGGATATT
>DASQHV010000035.1:0-1678 GCA_035631915.1 Candidatus Acidiferrales bacterium
GTCAGCAGGTAGCCTTCACCTTCACCTGCGGCGCTGCTTCTGGGAACGAAAACCGGCTCTGCAACGGCGCATCGCGGACCCGCCGAATACACGCGCATCGTCTTGGCTTGATGGTCGAAGTGGCCAATCCCGCGATGGAACAAGTCGTCGGTACCGGCGCCGCCTTCGCACGCGACGTATCCGTGCCGATAGCTCGTGCCGGCGCGTCGCTCGTCGAAGCGCGGATACTCACAGACGACGTCGCTCAGTCTCTCAATCTGAAAGTCGCGCGAGCCGTCCCAGTCGAACGTCCAGCGCGTGAGATATTGTTTCGCGCGCCGGTAGTCGGTCGGCGCACCGCTCGCGAAGGGAAACACCGCGACCTCCTGCTGGCATACGTCGACGACGATCCGGTTGTGCTCGTTGAACGCATTCATCGAATGCCAGACCATGCAGGGCGCGCCGACGAACCATCTGATATCCGCGGCGCCGCCCGTGCGCGGCATGATTCCGACGTGCGTGCCCTTCTCCGGCTCCCATGCGATCAACGGGCCGCCCGCACGGGCGCGTTCAATTGACAACGTGACCGGGCAGATCGCGAAGATCACGAAGTCCTTCGTCATCGCGAAGTCGTGCACGAACGAGGGAAACGGACCCTTGAACAATTCGGAGCGCACCAGATCCCCGGCGGCGTCTGCGCAGTAGAAGGCAAGCTCGCCGTTCAAGCGTCCGCGCGGGAGATTTGCAAAGAACAGCATCTCGCCCGAAGTCGGGTCGATCTTCGGATGCGCCGTCATGTTGCGCGGCAGCCGGTCGTTGAAGCGCCACGGTCCGACGGTTTCAAGCGTGACCGGATCGATCTCGATCGGTGCGTGCCCTTCCTCGAGCGCCAGCAGTCGTTGCGCATGCCACACCAGGTGAGTGTTGGCGACACCGTCGGTCGCGATGCCCACGACGCTCGGATCCGAATCAGCCGGATTGCCCGCTGCACCAAACAGCGCGCGGCCGGCGGCGCGCTCGAGCCGCCACTGCGACGTCCGAACCCATCGGTTGCGATATGCGACGCGTCCATCGTGGACGTGAAACGCGTGAACCATTCCGTCGCCTGCGAAGGGGCTGTACGCGCCGCGCGGCGCGAACTGCGGGTTGGGACCGACACGATAGAAGGTGCCGTCGAGGTCGGTGGGAATCTCGCCCTCGACGACCAGGTCCGCGTAGTCGCACTCCATCCTGATAGGCTCGAAGCCGTTGCTCAGAAACGGATCGGCGGGAAACGGTTTCGCCATCGTGGAACCTCGCTCAATCGTCGGTTGCGGCGCGCCGACGCGCCGCAGATCGATCAAGGCTGGCGACGGTAACAACCCGCACAATCGCGGGCAATAACTTTTTCGGCGAAATCGGCGGTTTTCGATCGCGACGGGACCGATTTCAGCGTCCGGCGAAAAAAATATTTTCTGTCAAGGGCTGAGATTGAGAAATTTCGCGGCTGCGCGTGGCATCGCGCGACGAGATCACACTGACGAGCGCCGCTATTTTCCCGGCGGCGATTCCAGCGCGGCGAGCACGTACTGGTTCAGAATCGTAAGCGGCACCATCCCTTGAAGCGGGCTCTGGTAGAGGCCGGCGTTGACGACCACCACCAGCTCGAACTCAGGCACGATGAACACCCGCTGCCCGCCGAGTCCGACCGCGGACGCCC
>DASQHV010000036.1:0-12095 GCA_035631915.1 Candidatus Acidiferrales bacterium
GCGGGTGAAGCCCGGATATTTTACCTTTTTCAGTTCGGCGAGGATTTCGCTGGGGCTGGGCATAGATGCGGGCGGACCTGTGGCGGTTTCGGTTGCGATGCGGCGGCGTTATGAAAGCCTAAGGCAAATGTTATCATCCCCGGACTGTCTGAAAAACGCCGTCGCTACGAGGCGGCGTCGGCGACGAACATTGTCGAAAACCGGCCGCGGAAAAACGTCGATGCGAATCACCTGGAGCAATTTGCGGCGTGAGTAAGTCGGGCGCGGCAGCCTATCCTCGAATCCGCAGCAGCGGAGCCGGCGATGAAATCGCGGCAGCCGTGCGCGATTTGTCGGATGGGATCGGCGCGATGCTCGGCCGGCCGATCGAGTCGCTCGGCGATCCGTCGAAGCCCGATGCGAGCATTCAGATCGAGCTTGGCACCGGTGCCGCAGCAGAGGCGTCCGCGCCCAGTACGCTCGATGGCGACAGCTTCGAGCTCGCGCGCGCAGGCGGCGCGACGGGATCGATCGAGCTCAGCGCGGGCAGCCGGCGCGGGCTGATTCATGCGGTGGCGGAAACCTTGAATCGGCTCGGCGCGCGATTCGCTCCCGGGGCGCCGCCGCTGTATCCGCGAATCGACGACGCGCAACTGGCGCGCCTCGAGCCTTTTCGCGTGACGCCGGCGTTCAGCAGGCGCGCGTTCGTTTCCGACATCCTGACCTGGAACTACAATTTCGCAGATCGGCTCGAACTGCATTTGCGGCACGACCGCGACTTTGTGCCGTGGATGGCGCGGCGCGGCATCAACGCGTTTTCGTATATCCGCCACCCGCATGACACGCGCCTGAAGATCGACGAGATCGCACCGCTGCTGCGCGAGCACGGCATCGACGCCGAGTACGGCGGCCACGTGCTGCAAATTCTGCTGCCGCGCGATCGCTTCGAACAGAGTCCCGAGTTGTTCCCGGCCGGCGAGGACGGTGCGCGGCTCGCACGCGGGAACTTATGCGTTTCGAATCCCGACGCGATGGCGTTGGTGTGCACGGGCGCGCTGGCTTATGTGCGCGAGCATCGCGAGAATCGTTTGCTGCACATCTGGGGCGCCGACGTGCGGGGCGGTGCGTGGTGTCGATGCGGCCACTGCGCCGAGTTGGCGCCGCAGATTCAGTACATGGAGGTCGTCAACGCGATTGCCGCGGCTCTGGGCGAGGATTCCAGCGCGCCGCCGGTGGCGTATCTCGCGTACCACGACACGTTGGAGCCGCATCGCGGTCTGCGGCCGCTCGACAATGTCTGGTTCGAGTGGGCGCCGCGCGAGCGATGCTACAGTCACGCGATTGACGACCCCGCGTGCGAGACTAATCCGCGCTACCTCGAATCGCTGAAGCGTTACATCGAAATCTTCGACGGCCGCGGCCACGTGTTCGAGTACTATGCCGACGCGATTTTGTTCGGCGGGTTGGGCTTCGCGACCCCGGCCGTAGTCGCGAGCGATCTTCGAGCATATCGCGCGCTTGGACTCACCAGCGTCTCGTGCCTGACGTTCGGCGCGTTCAGCACGATGGCCTATCCGGCGAACCTCGAAGCGTTCGTGCGCGGGTCTCGAGATCCGGCGTTCGACTCCGCTGCTACGGTAGCCGACAGCGCCGCCGGCCGGCATCCGAAGTGTGCGCAGGAAATGTCGGCGGCGTATCGCGCGGTGGAACAGGCGTCGAACCTGGTGCTGGACTATGCTGACGTGATGTTGCCGAGGATGGGGCGCGAAAAGGCGGCGCGCAAACGCGTAGATCTGAAGGGTGCGTCGCGCGTCTTCGACGACGCGATCGCGGCGGCGGAGCAGATAACGAGCGCTGCGGACGCGCCGCTAGCGAAGGCGGAAGTGGAACTCTGGCGTTACAGCAGCGACGTGCTCGGCGGACTGTCCGACTACCTGGCCGCGCGCGAACTCAGCGGCACGGAGCGGCGTTCGCGCGGCGCCGCCGCGATCGCGAAGATCAGGAACTCCATCGAGCGCGTGCGCGACATCGATCTCGAAATCAAGGGAACCTGGGGCGCATACGACCTCGAATGGATGCGCGAGCTTTGGCTGCGCGGGCTCGAGCGCGGGCTGGACGGCACCCGGGCGCCCGCGGAGGAGATCTTCTGATGGAAGCTGACAATCTAGATCAAACTCAAAACGGGTTCGCAATCTCGCCCGAACTGCGCGCGCTGCGCGACCAGGTGGGGAAAATAATCCGCGAGGAAATAATTCCTATCGAAAAACGCATCGATCCCGACGCTGCCGAAATACCCGAGGAAGACTACTGGCGGATCGCGCGCAAGGCGCAGGCCGCCGGCATGTGGTGCATGGGCGCGCCGCGAGAATACGGTGGCGGGGGCTTAAGCACCTTCGACATGTGCGTGCTGACCGAGGAAATGTCGCAGCATCGCATGGGCCTGTACAACGCGGGCTGCGGCGTGTTCGGGCGCACGCCGCCGCCGGTGATTTATGCCGGCACCGAGGAGCAGCGCCGCACGTACGCGGGCGGCACGATCAAGAACGCGTGGCATACGTTCTTTGCGATCACAGAACCTTCGGGCGGCTCGGATCCCGCCGGCGCGATCCAATGCCGCGCCGTGCGCAAGGGCGATACCTACGTGCTCAACGGCACCAAGATTTTCATCTCGCACGCGCACGAGGCGGAGTGGGGCGTCGTCTTCACACGCACCGATCCGAAGGCGGGGCGCAAGGGAATCACCTGCTTCATCATCAAGAAGGGAACGCCCGGATTCACAGCGCGGCCGTTTCGCACGCTAAGAACGTCGGCGCTGCCCAACGAAGTTCAGTTCGAGGATTGCGTGGTTCCGATCGAGCAGCGCCTGGGGCCGGAGGGCGAGGGGTTGAACCTGTGCCTGGATTTGCTGACGCGCCTGCGGTTTCCGTACTCGGCGGCCAACGTCGGGGTTGGCGTCGCGGCGCTGCGGATGGCGATCGATCACGCCAACCAGCGCAGCACGTTCGGCGAGTTGCTGGCGAAGCGGCAGGCGATCCAGTGGATGCTGGCGGACTCGGAAGTCGAGCTGCGCGCCGCGCGCTGGCTCACCTGGGAGGGCGCGTGGAAGGCCGATCGGGGCGAGGATTTTCGCACCGAGGCGTCGATCGCAAAGCTCTACTCGAGCGAGGTGCTGGGCCGCGTCGTCGATCGAGCGGTGCAGATTCACGGCGGCTACGGCGTCAGCAAGGAGTTTCCGATCGAGCGATGGTATCGAGAGGCGCGCATCCGGCGCATCGGCGAAGGTCCCAGCGAAGTGCATCGCATGGTGATCGCGCGATCGCTGCTCAGATGACGACGCGCGCTGCGCTCGCGATGCTGCGGGAAGATCATTGATGCGTTGCGCGAGCTGCAATTCGGATTGTCGCGAGGGTGCGCGGTTCTGCGACGTCTGCGGCGCAGCGCTCGCCATGCGATGTTCTTCGTGCGGAGCCGGCAATCGTCCGAATGCAAAATTTTGCGAAGGATGCGGCGCGCCGCTCGTGTCTGCCGCCGCAAAGCCTGACGCCGCCAAAGAAGCTCCTGCACAGATTCGAGTGACGCAGGACGAGGCCGACCCGTCGGTTGCGCTAGACGGCGAGCGCAAGATGGTCACGGCGCTGTTCGCGGACATCAAGGGATCGACGGAGCTCGAGCAGGACCTCGATCCCGAAGAGGCGCGCGCGATCGTCGATCCGGCTCTGAAGCTGATGATCGACGCGGTGCGCCGCTACGACGGTTACATCGTGCAGTCGACCGGCGACGGTATCTTCGCGCTGTTTGGCGCGCCGGTCGCGCACGAGGACCATCCGCAGCGCGCACTGTATGCCGCACTGCGCACCCAGGAGGAGCTGAAGCGGTACTCGGCAAGCTTGCGCCAAGCGGGCAACCTGCCGATCGAAGCGCGCGTCGGTGTAAACACGGGCGAAGTGGTGGTGCGGTCGATCGCGACCGGTCGCGGACACACTGAATACACGCCAATCGGGCACACGACCAACCTGGCGTCGCGGATGCAGGCGCTCGCGCCGACCGGATCGATCGCAATCAGCGAGCAGACGCGCAAGCTGGTCGAAGGCTACTTCGCGCTCAAGGCGCTCGGGCCGACCAAGGTCAAGGGCGTCAGCGAACCGGTGAACGTCTACGAGGTGACCGGATTGGGCCCGCTGCGCACGCGGCTGCAGCGATCGGCGGGGCGCGGATTCACGAAGTTTGTCGGGCGCAGTCGCGAGATGAGCGCGATAAAGGCGGCGGCGGAGCTGGCGAAGTCCGGGCACGGACAGATCGTCGCAGCGATGGCCGAGCCGGGCGTCGGCAAATCGCGCCTGTTCTACGAGTTCAAGGCGACGACGCAAGCGGGCTGGATGGTGCTGGAGACGTTTTCGGTCTCGCACGGCAAGGCTTCCGCGTATCTGCCGGTAATCAGCCTGCTGCACTCATACTTCGAGATTTCGCCTGACGATGACGCCCGCAAGCGGCGCGAGAAGGTCGCGGGGCGGCTCGCAATCCTGGACCCGTCGCTGGAAGGCACGCGGCCGTACCTGTTCTCGCTGTTGGGAATCGTGGAGGGCGACGAGCGCCATCGGCACCATTGGGAACAGAGCTTCGATCGGCTCGACGAATATCTTCACGAGCTGCAAAGGAAGGATCCGCTGGCGCAGATGGATGCGCAGATCAAGAAGCGGCGCACGCTTGACGCGATCAAGCGCATCCTGGTCCGCGAGTCTCTCAACCAACCGTTGATGGTGATCTTCGAGGACCTGCACTGGATCGACGAAGAGACGCAGGCGCTGCTGAACCTGCTCGCCGACTCGATCGGCACCGCGCGGATTCTGCTCCTGGTGAACTACCGGCCCGAGTATCGCCACGAGTGGGGTAGCAAGACCTACTACTCTCAGTTGCGGCTCGACCCGCTCGGAAAAGAGAACGCCGCCGAGATGCTCCAGTCTCTGCTGGGAGGCGGCGCGGAACTCGACCCGCTCAAACGTCTTGTCATCGAAAAAACCGAGGGCAATCCATTCTTCATCGAAGAGATGGTGCAGAAGCTGTTCGAGGACGGCGCGCTGACGCGCAATGGCACAGTCAGTCTCACCAGGCCGCTCAGCGAGCTCAAGATTCCGACTACCGTGCAGGGCATCCTCGCCGCACGCATCGACAGATTGCCGTCCGCCGAAAAGGAGCTGCTGCAAACGCTCTCGGTGATTGGCAAGGATTTTCAGCTCAACCTGGTTCGCGCGGTGACAGGAAACCCGGAAGCGCGACTCTTACCCATGGTCGATAACCTGCAAGCCGCGGAGTTCATCTACGAACAGCCGGCGGCCGGCGACTTCGAATACACCTTCAAGCACGCGCTGACGCAGCAGGTAACCTATCAATCGGTGCTGATTGAGCGGCGCAAAGCGCTGCACGAGCGTACCGCCGGCGCGATCGAGGCCCTCCATGCGGGCGAGCTCGACGAGCATCTGGCGGAACTCGCCTACCACTACGGACAGAGCGCGAACCTTGCCAAGGCGATCGACTTTCTGTGGCGCGCCGCGAGCCAGGCCTCGCAGCGATCGCTCTATGCGGAGACCATTGGCTACGTCAATCGTGCACTTGAACTGCTCGCCGCCATGCCCGAGAGCGAGGAGCGCGTGCGCGATGAACTCAAGTTGCAGACGGCCTTGGGTATCGCGTTGATGGCGGCCAAGGGTTTCTCCTCGGATGATGTCGAGCGGACCTTCACCCGGGTGGCCGAACTCGCGGGGAGGCTCAATGGCCCTTTTCAGCAGTCTCAAAGGTTTGGCGCGCTTCAGGGTGTATGGGGCTATCACTACTCGCGGGGTGACGTCGGTGCGGCGCTGAAGGTGGCCGAGGAGGCTATGACTCTGGCCCAGGCCGTTGACGACGGGGGGATCTTGAAGTTCGCACACTACGCCTTGGGCGCTTCTCTCCAGCAGGCCGGAGAACTCGTCCGCGCGCGCGATCAATTGGAAACAGCGCTGACATACAAGGACCCACCTGTCTTTATGGAAGGAATCGTCAGGTTTGGGCCCGACCCGAATGTGTTATGCCTCACCGGGCTCAGCGACCTGTTATTCAGCCTCGGCTATCCGGACCAGTCGCTGCAACGAAGTCACGAAGCTATGGGAGTCGTGAAGCGAGAGGTCGATCCTTTCAGTTACGCAATGGCGATGTTGTATGTCGTGCAGGCGCACTGTGCCCGGCGGGAGGCCGACAAGGGCGCCGAATTGTGCCGCGAACTGATCGCATTGTGCACAGAGCACGGCTTTCCCTATTGGCTGGCGGCCGCGAGCCGGTGCCTGGGTTGGGCTACCGCCATGCAAGGGCGGTTGGCAGAAGGCGTCGCGATGATGAACCAGCAGCTCAATGAGGCGGTCGGCGCCGATGCTGAGTTCGGCCGGCTCAACCTGCTCCCGATCCTGGCTGAGGCGTACGGCAACCTCGGTCAGTTCGATCGCGGCTTCGCGGCCCTCGAGCAATGGCTGGGCGTTCGGCGCCAGTACTCCGTCACCGGCATGGACAAATTTTACCTTCGCTTGCGAGGAGAGTTGCTTCTTAAATCCGGCTCAGCAAAGGAGGCCGAAGAGAGTCTCCGCAAGGCCCTAGATTTGAGCGCGAGTCAGGGCGCGAAGATGGAACAACTGCGTTCGACGAAATCGCTCGCGCGGCTGCTCGCCGGACAAGGCAAACGTGATGAGGCTCGCGCGATGCTCGCCGACATCTACAACTGGTTCACCGAAGGCTTCGACACTGCCGACTTGAAGGATGCAAAGGCGCTACTCGATCAGCTAAACGCATGAAGTCATGATTCGAATGACAACAAGGAAGCTGCGATGACTCTGCCGCTCGACGGTATTCGCGTGATCGATCTCGGACAGGTGTATGCGGCGCCGTATTGCACTCTGCAACTGGCCGCGATGGGCGCCGACGTGATCAAGATCGAGCCGCCGATCGTCGGCGACGTGCTGCGCCGGCCGGATATCGCGCCTGGCGGCGCAAACTACTCGTTCCTGATGCTCAATGCGAACAAGCGCTCCGTGACGATCAATCTTAAAGATCCGCGCGGGCGGGAAATCGTGCTGAAGCTGCTCGAAGATGCGGACGTGCTGGTCGAAAACTTTCTCGACGGCGTGATGGAGTCGTTCGGCCTGGGCTACGAACAAATCGCCGCACGGTTTCCGCGCCTGATCTACGCGTCGGGAAAGGGTTACGGGTCGAACAGCCGCTACGCGAAACTCGGCTCGATGGACAACACCATCCAGGCATCGTCGGGCTTCATCAGTATCACCGGGTTTCCCGATCAACCGGTGAAAACGTCGGCGACCTTTATAGACATGGGGACGGGCAGTCACCTCGTGAGCGGAATTCTCGCCGCGCTGATTCATCGCAGCACGACCGGTCGCGGACAGCATGTCGAGGTCGCGATGCTCGACGTGGCGATTCCAGCGCTGACCAGCGCCGTCGCGCCCGCGTTGCAGGGGATGAAGTTTCGCCGGCTCGGCAATCGACACTGGGGCGCCTGTCCGACGAATATCTATCCCGCAAGCGACGGCGAGATCCTTATCTTCTGCCTGACCGAGGCGCATTGGCGCACGCTGGCGAAGTTGATGGGCCGGGAGGAGCTGATCGACGACCCGCGATGCCGCAATCACGGCACGCGGCTCAAGATCGCTGATGAGCTCCATGCGACCGTCTCTAACTGGACGCGGCCGCAGGCTCGCGACGCGATGGTTCAGCTGTTGATCACGGCAGGAATTCCGTGTGCGCCGGTCCGCAACGTCGAGGAAGTAGTCGCCGATCCCGAGCTTATCGAGCGCCGCACGCTGATAGACAGCGAGTATCCGACCCGCGGAGCGATTCGCGTCGCAGGCACGCCGATCAAGCTGTCGAACGCACCCGACTCGAGCGTCTCGATGCGCCGGCCGCCCGAACTCGGCGAGCATACCTCTGAAGTGCTTGCTTCGATCGGCTACCCAGCCGGCGAGATCGAAATTCTCAAACGCGACGGAGTCGTCTGAGCGGATGCGATTTGCAGTTCTGGGGTTGGGTGTGGTGATTGCGTTCGCGCTTGCGGCGTGCGGGTCGACGTTCCAATCGTCGTTCGGTGAATCAGCCAGCTCGACGACGGGAGCAGAGACGCGATACAGACCGCCACCTGGATTCAAGCCCGACCTGGTCACGCCCGACGGAGTCTCCGTCCAGACCAACGGCCAGTACAAGACCGAAGCTCAGCGGAAGGCGGCCGCCGCGGCGATCGACAAGTACTGGACCGAGGTTCAGAAGTGCGCCACGACTGCTTTGGGCGCGAGCGACGTCTCAGGGTCGGTGCCGGAGTTCCCGGGGCATCTGTCGATCGAGATCGCGAACAACTGGAAAGTGGTTGAAGGTCCCACCACGCATCGCCGCACCCAGGCGTTCCCATCACTGGTGCATCCGGGTTCCTGGTCGACGAGTCTGGCTAAGCCCGACAACATCTATATCCTGGCGGTGCCGGAGTTGAACGGACTCGGTCCGCAGATGGCTGCCGAACTCGAGCTGTGGCTGAAGCGCAACGCCACGACCTCCGTGCCTGATTTGGCGAACGCGTGCTTGGCAATGCCCTGCTATCGTTTCGACTACGACAACGCGCCGTCCCAAGCATGGCGCGAGTGCGTCGACTAGCCGACTTGTTCCTGGAGTAACCAATCTGACTCTTCGGCACATTTTGTGTCGGCGCTGCGACTTCATGATTACAACTTCCTGATATGGTCGGGCGATGGCGCTCGCACGGACAGGCCGGCAACCACCCGGTGGCGGCAGCCTGTACAAACTTGAAATGCCGGCGCCGGAACGCCTGGACCTTGAAACGTCGCCGCGGCTCGAGACCGTCGCGACCTACGTCTTTACGCGTGCGTCGGAGCGCTCGTGGCAGGCGCTCAATCGCCATCTCGCAAACGGCGCCGGCTCGGTGTTCTGGATCGGCGGCCCCGCCGGATGCGGCAAAACGCACTTCCTCAACTACGCGATTGCGTTGCAGAGCAGGGCGGGTGCGTCCTCTTCCGAAGCGGCGAGCGCGCGCCGGCTGATTTGCGGTCTGGAAGTATCCGGGCGCGTGCAGGCGGCCGAAGTCGAACTGCATCTGTTGAGTGCGGTGGCCGAGCAAATCGGCGCCGAGTCGCGGCCCGGCGATCTGTGGCGAGAGATGCGCGGCGCCGACGCGTTCAGCGTCGCGCTCGAAAGCGCGCGCCGTACGGGAGTGCGCGCGGTTACCGCCGCGATAGACTTCGGACTTGCCGAATGCGAAGCGGTCGCTGATTTCTTCGCGATGCTGGCCGGGGTCGCCGAGAAATCAAGGCACGTCAAGTTTACCGTACTGGCCGCCGCTCGCGACGCGGCGCCGCCGGTAGCACAGGCACTGGAGGTCGCGCCGCGCGACGCGCACGAAGAGATCGCAGTCGCCGTGCGACGAGCGCGAGCGCTTGCCGACGGCGCCGAATCGGCCGCCGCCAACGCATACGACGGAATCGCCCTGGATGGATTCAAGCCCGATTCGATCTTCCCATTTCATCCCGCAACGGTTGTTGCGCTGAGAAGCATCGCTGACGGAGCCGTCGTAGTCCCCACCTTGTCCCGAATGGTGCGCGACGTGCTGGCGGTCGCAGGCGACGGCGATGGAAATCACCAGCGCCTGGTCTGTCCGGCGGACCTGTCGAGCAGCGAGGCGATCTCCAAGCGCGTCGAACTTCGCCTCGGCGAGCCGGGCCGCGCCGCGCTGAAGATGGCGCATACAGCGCTCGAGCGATGCGGCGCCTTCGAACGGGAGTTGGCTCGCGAAATTATCGACACGCTGGTAGTCCACGCGGCGAGTGGCGCCGATACTCCGCTCCCGGTAAGCGAATTGGAGTCCCGCCTGCCAATACCTGCGCGAAACGGTGCGCCCCATCCGTCGGGCATGCCGGTCCGGGAATTGTTGAAGCGACTGGAAGCGAATTCCGGATGCGTGATTCGCTTCGAGGCTAAACCGCAGATCGACGCGGCGCACTTTGATCCCGAAGCCGCTGGCGCGCCGGAGGTCGCCGCTTTCAACTCGGCGCTGCGGCTACTTCGCCGCTTCGATCCCGCGCTGAGCCCGGCCCGCGACGTCGATGCTCTTGCGCTCCGGGTCGAGCAGTTGGGCAACCGGCTGACGGACGAAGTCGAGGCGGCGCATCGCGTCCGCGCGGTGCTCGTGGCGGAACTCGAAGCGGCGAACCTGCGGATGCCGCCCGATCATTCGCGCGCAATCGCGCTTTACCTGGAGCTGGTCGAATCCGGGACTGCGGAAACGATCGAGACGGGGCGCGACCCCGCACGTTGCGAAGCGGCGATTCGCATCGTCGATAGCTACGAGGTTTTGGCGGCGTCTGCGAGCGCCGTGCCGCGGATGCGTGCGATGCGCGAGTACCTGGCGGGCACCGGACTCCGGGCGTCGGGCGACGTCGATCAATCGCGCGACTCGGCGGCGAACCGGATGGAAACGGAATGCGAGCTGCTGGGAATCGAGCTTGGGCCGCGGGTGTTGACCGGCACGATGCGCAATCTCGACGTGCTCGAAGCGCGCTTTCAGAAATTCAAATGGACCTACGTGCAGTGTTACCTGAGCGCGCACGAAAAATGGCGCATCGAGATCGAGCGCGCGGCGCTCGCCGCCGGCGACGCGCGGCGCCACGCCGAAGCGCTCGGCCGCTTGAACGCCATTCGCGCGCTCGGTGCTCCCGCCGGCGCAGGACTGGCGGAACGCCTGGCTGAGCTTGGCGCGCACGTACGAAAGTGCGAACCCGCCGGGCCCCTTTCTCCGGAAATAGTTCCGCGATGTCCCAGTTGCGACTTCGCGTTGGGCGCAGTTTCTCCGCGCGCTGAACTTGCCGAGGTTCTGGACCTGCTGAAGCGCGCGCTCGCGGTAAAGCTAGCCGCGCTCTCGCAGAGTATGATCGCGCGGTTGATTCGCGAGCACGACCAAAATCATCGGCTCGACGGCTTCCTGAAGATCACACAGGCTGCCCAGACCGACGCGCTGGTGCAGGTGCTCGACGAGGGGCTCGCGCGCTACCTGGCCGGTGTGCTCGACGAAAATCGGAACGCTCCCGAATTGACGAAAACGCCCAAGGCCGTGCTCAAGTCCGTGAAGCGGAGATGACCAGCGCGACGAGGGGATCCTGCGGCGGCTGGACTACGCGGGCGTGTGCTTGCGCGGGCGGCCGGGCGGAAACGCACTCGCGCGCTTCTTGCGCGGACGCACATTGAGCCGGTCCAGCATCCGAAAGAATTTGTCGCGCACGATCTCCAGCCCCCAGAGCAGGGTCAAGCCCATCGCGCGGCCAACGCCGCCGGCGATTTCTATCGCCAGTTCCTTTCCGCGCAGCGGTTGAATCCGGACGCGAACCGGAGTTTGTTCTTCGCTGGATGCCATCGCTAGAGAGACTAAGCGGCGAAGCATCCGCATGCAACGGACGCTTCGCCACTTTCAATTCAGGTCAACAAGCGATTTAGTGCGGCGCGGCCGACGGCGACGCCTCAGGTGCGGCGGGGGCGGCCTCGGCTGATGCCCCCGCTGTTAGCACCGTGATCGTCACGTCGTCGAACTCCGCCTGAGAGTCGTCACGCGTCCAGAGCCCGATCCGTCCTTTCTTGATCTTGCTGTCGTCGAAATCGAAGATCATCTTGCTGTTGTCGTAGCACATGAAGTGCCCGCCCTGCGCTGTAACCTTCAGCTTGTACCAGGTGTCCTTGTCCGTCGGAACGACGCTTTGCTTGAGCCCTTCGATCTTGCCGCCGGACATGCGCGACAGCGCGAAGTAGTCATTCGGGCATCCTGCCGATAACAGGTAAAAGTTCTTTTCGTCAACGTAGCGGAAAATCAGTCCGCCCGAGCAATCGAAACGTCCGCCCGCCGATTTGAATTGAGCTTCGAGCGTAAAATCCGAATACTCAGTCGGATCGACCTGCACGGTCATCGGATAGTATTCGAGCGCGTGCGTCAGCGAGGTTAGCAAGCGGCCGGCCGGCAGGCCGTACACGTTGGGCTTGCTTGGCGCACTCGGATCGGCAATCACCTGCCACTCGCCTTCCACCGCCTTCCACCC
>DASQHV010000037.1:0-8099 GCA_035631915.1 Candidatus Acidiferrales bacterium
CGCGTACTCGCCGCGCCTGCTCTTCATGTGGCCCAACTCGCGCATCTCCGTGATGGGCGGGGAGCAGGCCGCCAACGTGCTGCTCACGGTCAAGCTCGATCAGCTGAAACGCGAGGGCGCCGCGATGTCCGACGCGGAGCAGAAAGAGTTCGTGCGCCCGACGCTGGAAAAGTACGAGACCGAATCGAGCGTGTACTACTCCAGCGCGCGGCTATGGGACGACGGCGTGCTCGACCCGGTCGAGACGCGCGCGGCGCTGGCGCTCGGCATCGCGGCGTCGCTCAACGCGCCGATTCCCGAGCACCCCGCCTTCGGCGTCTTCAGGATGTAGCGCACGCCGCCCGACTCCAGTATCGAGCAGCGCGCCGCGGCTTTTTTTCTGTCATCCTGAACAGGTCACGCCCTTTCTGTCATCCCGAGCGGAGTCTGCGGAGTCGAGGGATCTCGGATCTTTTTCGATGCATGCTTGTGACGAGTGGCAGAACGCGCGTAAGATCGCGCGCCGAGATTCCTCGACTCCGGCAGCCTCCGCTCGGAATGACAGAAAGAAATCAATCCTCGCTCAAGTCTTTCCACAGTGGATTCGCGGTCTCGATCAGGCGGACTTTCTTCGCCCGGTTCCATTTCTTGAGCTGCTTTTCGCGCGCGATAGCATCTTCGATCCGATCGAATTCCTCGAAGTGAACAAGCCGGGTCACGTTGTATCTTGAGGTGAAGCCGGAGACCTGCTTCTCGCGATGCTCGTACACGCGGCGTTCAAGGCCGTTGGTCACACCGACGTAGAGCACGCGTGAGGGACTTGCGAGGATGTAGACGAAGTAGGTCCGTGCATTCACCGGCTCGTTCCCCTTCTGTCATTCCGAGCGGAGGCTGCCGGAGTCGAGGAATCCCGGCGCGCGATCTTACGCGCGGGCTGCCGCCCTCAGCCCTAGCCGCCGGCCTGCCAGCTGCGAATCGCCGGCACCGGATGAATCAGCATAATAATGTTCAGCAGCAGGCTGTCGCGAATCCAAATCGCCAGCACCACTTCAAGAATCACCGCCGCCGCCACTGACACGCGCACCGGCAGCACGTACGCCAGCGCAAATCCGACCATGCACGCCCCGATGTCGCACATCGAGTTCATCACGCTGTCGCCGTAGTAGTGCAGCGAAATCGTTGCCGCGCGGTAGCGCTGAATCACCAGGTCCGTATTCTCGAACACTTCCCACGCCGACTCCGCCGCCAGCGCAATCGTCGCCGCGCCCGCCGCCATGCACGCGCCCGTTGAAAGTCGCGTCCTCATCCGCCCAGGAAGTGCACCCCGATCGTCAGGTTGCACAGCGCGAACGCCGTCGGCACCAGCCATCGCGACGCGTGCCGAATCCGGATGCCCAGGTCGCGCCGCCGATCCGATCGATGCGTCACGTGCACCGTCATCAGCTCCGCCATCGCCAGGAACACGAACACGTAGCACTGCAGGAAAAACGCGTCGATGTAGGTCAGGTACGGCACCCGCGGCATCGTCGACGAAATCGCGAACGCGAACGCAATTACCGTCAGCAGCGTGGTCACCGCGATCGTCACCTGGTTGGTCAGGTCCCGCTCCTCGACAAAAAACGCCGCCCACGACAGCACCACCATCAACGTCAGCGGCAGGAACACCTTCCACATGTAAAACGTCGAATGCCGCCGCACCAGGATCTGAAAGCGCAGCTCCGCGATTTGTGATCCGTCGTACAGTGGTGCGCTGCCCAACACCGGCGACACCTGCAGCAGCTGCCACTGCGCCAGCGAGCTGTAACTGTTGAGCTCTCTCGACACCCACGTCTTGTGATCGTTCAGGCTGAACGTGATGTTGTGCCAGTTGCTGACGAACGGATGGATGATGATCGAGAGCACCTGCCGGTCGAACGGAAAGCGCCGCAGCAGAAACTTCGACGAGAGCGTCGCCTTGCAGCGCTCCGCGTAGTTCACCGTGCCGTCGGGGCTGACGATTATCGCGATGTCGTACTTTTCGCGCGGCGCCGCCGCGTTGACCATCTCGACCTTCGGCAGCCAGATCTGCCCGGCGACGAATTGGCGCCGGTTGTCGCCCGGCTCCGTCGGCGTGTACGCCAGCCGCGCGTCCTTCCATCGCGCCACCAGGTACGCGTCGATCGTGAAATTCTCTGCGACTTCGTCGATCGCCGCTATATTGATGATGTGCAGGCCGACCGCAACGTTGACCGGATTTGAATCCGACCCCGGCGGCACCAGCAGCGGATTGCGCTCCGGCATTGCGGCCTGGGCGGCCGCAACCGCCTCCAGAGCCAGCCAGATTGCCGCGGCCGCGACGCACGTGAGCGCCGCGCGCCAGTCGCCCCTCCCCCGAATCATCCTGTTCAGCCCGTTGGCGCGAGCATTTTTTCCGCCCGCACCAGCCGGTCGAACTCCTTGCCGGTGAGGAGCTTCAACGCCAGCGTCGCCGCGCGCAGCGTGGTGCCCTCGGCGTGCGCCTTCTTCGCCACCTTCGCCGCGTTGTCGTAACCGATCCGCGGACTCAGCGCCGTCACCAGCATCAGCGAATTCTCGACGTTGTGCTGCAGCTGCTCGCGATTCGCCGCGAGCCCGTCCACGCAGTACTTCGCGAACGACGCGCACGAATGCCCCAGCAGCATCGTCGAGTGCAGAAAATTGTGGATGATGAGCGGCTTGAAGACGTTGAGCTCGAAGTTGCCCTGCGAGCCCGCTGTCGTGATCGCCATGTCGTTTCCGATCACCTGGATGCACACCATCGTCATCGCTTCGCTCTGCGTCGGATTCACCTTGCCCGGCATGATCGACGAGCCCGGCTCGTTCTCCGGCAGGACGAGCTCGCCCAGTCCGCAGCGCGGCCCCGAGCCCATCCAGCGCACGTCGTTGGCGACTTTCATCAGCGACACCGCCAGCGTCTTGAGCGCTCCCGAAGCCGCCACCAGCGCGTCGTGCGCCGCCAGCGCCGCGAATTTGTTGGGCGCCGACTTGAACGGCAGCCCCGTGTACTTCGCGATCTTCGCCGCCACGCGCTCCGCAAATTCAGGATGAGTATTCAGCCCCGTGCCGACCGCCGTGCCGCCAATCGCCAGCTCCAGCACGTCGGGCAGCGCCGCCTCGATTCGACGCGCGTCGTAGTCGAGCTGCGCGACGTAGCCCGAGAACTCCTGCCCCAGCGTCAGCGGCACCGCGTCCATCAGATGCGTCCGTCCGATCTTCACGATCTCCGCGAACTCCGCCGCCTTCTTCGCCAGCGCATCGCGCAGCCGCCGCACCGACGGCAGCAGGTCGCGCGTAATCTCCTCGGCCGCCGCGATATGCATCGCCGTCGGAAACGTGTCGTTCGACGACTGCGACATGTTCACGTCGTCGTTCGGATGAACCGGCTTCTTGCTGCCCAACACGCCGCCCGCCATCTCGATCGCCCGGTTCGAGATCACTTCGTTGGCGTTCATGTTGGTCTGCGTGCCGCTGCCGGTTTGCCAGATGCGCAGCGGAAAATGATCGTCCAGGCGTCCGCTTATGACTTCGTCCGCGGCGCTGACGATAAGCTTGGCCTTGTCCGCCGGCAGCTTGCCCAGATCGCGATTCACTTCCGCCGCCGCTTTCTTCAGGATGCCGAATGCGCGCACCACCGAGCGCGGCATCCGGTCGAACCCGATCGCGAAGTGCTCGAGCGAGCGTTCGGTCTGCGCGCCCCAGTATCGATCGTGCGCGACCTCGATCGCGCCCATGCTGTCGGTCTCGACGCGCTTGGCCGCTCGCGCCTCCCGCGCCCCATTCGCCGCCGGCCGCGCCTTTGAAATTGCAGTTTTCGCCATGATCGTTTGCCTTCCATCCGCCGGCCCGCGTGGCCGGCGCTCCTTCATCATTTATATTAGCCGATGCCCCCCAACGGTGCGCCCGCATCCCGTCCCGCAACCTCCGCGCGCACCCTTTTCAGAGCAGCCCTGCCGATATAGTTTAGGGCGCGTCCGCCCGACAAGCGGACCGCCACATCGAGCACAAGATTACAGGAGAGGCTGAGACATCATGCCCTGGACCATTACCCGACTTTGCATCGATTGCGTCGATACCGGATGCGTCAGCGTATGCCCCGTCGATTGCATCTACGAATATACCGGCCCCGACAAGCAGAAATTTCCCAACCAGCTCTACATCGATCCCGACGAATGCATCGATTGCGGCGCCTGCGAGCCCGAATGCCCCTGGCAGGCAATCTTCGAGGAGCCGGCCGTTCCCGACGTCCTGAAGGACGACATCGCGCTCAACCACGCGCTGCTCGAGCTCAAGGATCAGTTCGCGGTCAAGGCCTTCGTCAAGACCGATCATCCAACGTCGGATCAGGTGGCGGCGAATAAGAAGAAGTGGGGCGTCGATCCCAACACCTGATCCTTTTGTCATCCTGAGCGAGCATTGCGCGAGTCGAAGGACCTGCGCGCAGCGCCGCACCTACGCTTCGCCCTGTCGGATTCTGCTTGCGCTTACTCGTTTCCTGATGCGTCTGAAATTAGTCTGTTGACAATTTTGAGCAAGCAACTCTAATGTCTAACAGGCGCTAGGGGATGCGCAAAAATTGCAGGAGGGTTCGATGTCTATCAAGTTTGGTCTGCCGTTAGTGGGGAAGGCGGCGGCCGCGATGCTCGCGGCAATTGTGCTCACCGTGATGAGCGCGCCCGCCTTCGCTGAAGTGAAACCGGGCGACATGATCACAATGCAGAATGCCGCCAAGGTTAAGGAGCTCGTTTCGCCCGGCGTGCTCTATAAGGTCGAACACGGGATGTCGATGAAGATCATCCCGACTTCGCGTATCGACTGGCCACCGCCGTACAAAGACGCCACCGAGAAGTATTCTTCGCAGGTCCGCCTGACGCAGGACCATCGCTCGCTGCTCGGCTACGTCGCGGGTCAGCCCTTTCCGCTCATCGATTCCAACGATCCCGACGTCGCGGTGAAGATCGTTTGGAACAACGTCTTCCGGCCCATTCAGTCGGACGACTATGACCTCCGCTTCTTCGATTGCGACAGCCAGTACGCCACCCCCGGCAAGGCCCAAAACGGGCAGGTCGTGTACATCCAGGTCGGCCACTATGCCGGCTACGACCTGGTGGGCCGCACCGAAGTCGAGCCGATGCCGATCGACCCGGACTTCAAAGTCAGCGGACGCCTCTGGCTGTTCGGTCTGTTCCCGATTCTGGCGCCGCAGGATTCGCGCGGCCTCGGCTTCATCCGCTATCGCTACGCCGATCCGAAGCGCGGCGACGATTCGTGGGAGTGGCTGCCCGGCGCGCGCCGCATCCGCCGCCTCAATGAATCGATCATGAGCGCCCGCACCGGCGCCCAGGCGTGGGATCCCGATCATTACTCGGGCTTCAACCCCAAGACCGAGTGGTACAACTACAAAATGGTCGGCGAGAAAAACATGCTGGCCTCAGCGCACGCCGAGCATTCGCCGGAAGTCCGCTGCCCGACTGACGGCGGCACCAGCGCCTGTCCCGAAGCGTGGGAGATGCGCCACATGTTCGTCGTCGAGGCGACTCCGCGCGACGGCTTCGGCAAATCGGGCAACGTGCTCGACGGCCGCACGCTCATCTATATGGACTCGGAAATGTGGTTCGAGCCGTACATCGACACTTACGATCGCCAGGGCCGGCTGTGGACCAACCACATCTACTGGCTCGCGTTCCGCGACCGTCCGGTGCCCGATGCCAAGGTCGCCATCTATCCGTTCAAGCGCTCGTTCGTCGTTGGCGCAGTCTCGACCGATATGCAGTCGGGTCTCGCCACGATGTGCTATCTGCCGGGCATCGAGACGCCTGAGCGCGAGTGCTGGTACATCAATATGGGTGCGGTCGATCGTGACTTCTTCACGACCGACTCGATGGTTCGTCACGCGCCGTAGTCTGATCGTCTAGCGCGCCGCGACAAGGGCGCGCGCAGAGCGCTGCGAAAAGGCGGCGCGCAGATTGTTTCTCCGATGGGGCGGCCCTCTTGAAGGGGGCGCCCCATTCTTATCGATCATCCAGCGCGCGATAAGCGCTCTCTGCCTCTCCTTGTCAGGGACGTGCCACTGGCACCCGGCCGCGCGAGTTTTCGAAGCGCGGGCGAGGGTCCGATCGTCAGTGGATTTTCTTTCCGTCATCCTGAGCGAAGGCTGCCGTAGTCGAAGGATCTCGACGCGCGGCTCTGCGCGTTGTTGATCATCCCCAACGCCCGCTCCTTCGCGCGTTCTGTTCTTCTAACGCCCGTTAGATCGCAAAACCTCCCCGCCTAACGCTCGGTAGATCGCCGATTTGTCGGAAACCTGCGCGAATAATACTAATGCCGAATTTCGCCTCCCGCTCGATCGCCGCGCGAAAGTTTGCCCTGCAAATCTTCTGTGCAGATGCCGCAAGATCGCGCGAATATCCAATCAATGCCCACGATCAGGGCACTAATGCCAAAGCAGCTTAAGCGCGTAGAATTCATTCCGCTGCCGCGGATCATCGCTCGCGCTAATACGTTCATTAGCCACCCTGAAAACAAAATCCGCTTTTGCGCCGTGCGCGCGCTCTCCGCGACGATTCTTAATTGACGCCCGTCGCCACGCTCCTCTAATGTCCAAGTGCAAGTTCTTGCGGTATTTCCCGCGTTCACTCTGTGGAGGCTACGTATGCGAAGGCAGAAAAGTGTGTCGTCATTGGTTGCGACGACCGTGGCGGCCTTGGCGCTGTTCGCAATTGGCGCGTTCAGCTCTCCAGGTTACGCCCAGGTTAAACCCGGTGATTTCATCACCCCGGACAACGCAACGAAGGTAAAGGATCTCGTGGGACCCGGCGTCTACTACAAAGTGGAGCACGGGATGTCGCTGAAGATCGTTCCCACCCAGCGCGTCGATTGGCCGCCTCCGTACAAGGACGCGACCGAAAAATATTCCGCCCAGGTCCGACTCTCGCAGGACCATCGCTCGATCGTCGGCTTCGTCGCTGGACAGCCCTTTCCGCTGATCGACGCCAACGATCCCGACGTCGCGGTGAAGATCATCTGGAACAACGTGTTCCGTCCGATCACTTCCGACGATTACGACCTGCGCTACTACGACTGCGATTCCGAGTACGAGCGCAAAGGCCCGCAGCAGGGCCAGGTCGAGTACTTCCAGATCGGCCACTACGCCGGCTATGACCTCGTCGGCCGCACCGAAGTCGAGCCGATGCCGACCGATCCCGATTTCAAGACCACCGGCCGCTACTGGCTGTTCGGCCTCTATCCGCTGCTGTCGCCCCAGGAAATTCGCGGCACCGGCTTCATCCGCTGGCGCTACGCCGATCCGAAGCGCGGCGACGATATCTGGAGCCTCGGCGCCGGCTCGCGCCGTATCCGCCGCGTCAACGAGTCGATCATGAGCTCGTCGACCACCGCGGGCGGTACCTCCGCGCACGCCTGGGATCCGGATCACTACTCGGGTTTCAATCCCAAGACCGAGCAGTACTTCTATAAATTCCTCGGCGAGAAGAACATGCTCGCGACCATTCACGCCGAGCATTCACCTGAGGCGCGATGCCCCACGGACGGCGGCGCCAGCGCCTGCCCCGAGGCTTGGGAAATGCGCCACATGTACATCGTCCAGGCGCTGCCCGATCGCTCGCGCATCAACGCGCTCGATTCCCGCACCGTCATCTATATGGACAGTGAAATGTGGTTCGAGCCCTACATCGACACCTACGACCAGGCGGGCCATCTCTTCCGCAGCCACATCTACTGGCTGGCCACCCGCGATCGTCCGGTGCCCGATGCGAAGGTCGCCATCTATCCCTTCAAGCGTTCGTTCGTCGTAGGCGCGGTCTCCACCGACGTGCAGTCGGGACTCGCCACGATGTGCTATCTGCCTGGGATGGAAACGCCGGAGCGCGAATGCTGGTACATCAACATGGGCGCGGTGGATCGCAGCTTCTTCACCACCGACGCGATGTTCCGCGCGGCATCGTTCTAACGATCGCGCCGCAAGCGCAACATAACTGCTAACCGAACGGGCGGAGTCATCGCGACTCCGCCCGTTTCATTTCCGCGCGCGGTCCATCCTAGTTTGTCATTCTCGAGCGAAGCGAAGAATCCCGGATCTTTCTCGG
>DASQHV010000038.1:0-10686 GCA_035631915.1 Candidatus Acidiferrales bacterium
ACGCGCTGATCGAAGTCGAAGGTGCTGCCGCCCGCCGACAGATCGGCGCCGGCGCTGAAGGCACGGCCCGCGCCGGTAACGACGATCACGCGCACGTCGTCGTTGCGGTCGAACTCGTCGAACGATTCGTAGAGCCGCGCCGCCATGTTGCCCGAGAACGCGTTGAGCTTCTCGGGGCGATTGAGCGTGATCGTGGCGACGCCGTCCCGCACTTCCGTCAAGATGTGACTTTCAGTCTCAGACATGATCGATGCCTCCCTGCGAATCGATGCCGATGCCGGTATTCCGCGTTATATCCCGTGCCGCGGTAATCGTGAAAGCCGCGAACGCGAAGTGAGCCTGAGTTCTTATGGAGGCGCGAGTTAGCGCCGGACGGTGCGGGGTTCCGCCGCGACGTCGCCGCCGAACAGGTCGCGCCAGCCGCGACGCCGATGCACGCCGGGCAGCCGCGCGCCCATCCGCTGGAGGTGCAGCGCGAGGATTTCCTTCAGCTCTTCGTTGAGCCGTTCTATCTCGATTTCCTCGGGCATGCGTGGGCGCGGCTGTCCCTCGGTGATTCCGCCGCGGCGGCGTCCGTAGAGCTGCTGCAAGCGCAGTTCAGCCTTCGCGACCACGGTCTTGTACTTGTGATCGAGCCGGCTCAGCGCGTCGGTCATCTCGGCCAGGGCGACGAATCGCCGTCGTGTCCGCCACCATTCGAACAGCGTCAGCGCCATCACGCCAAACATGATCAGCGCGAAGAGTGCGACGCTGACGGCGGTCGCGCGCCACCACGGCAGTATCTTCAAGCTGAGCTGCATGTCCTGGTTGTCGCCGGTCAGCTCCTGCACCTGCGCCTGCTGCGACTTGACCTGCTCTTCGGCGGCGTCGGATTTTTGTTGCGCCGCCTGCAGTTGCGCGCTCAGCGTTTCGACCTGTGACTTCAGCGTATTGACTTCGGTGGTGAACGGATGCGGAACCTTGAGCACCTGGTCGGCCATCAGCTCTTCGTCCGGATGAATCCGGTTGGCCTTGGCAAGCTCTTCGGGCGTGATGCCGAACATCTGCGCGATCTGTCCCATCGAATCGCCGGGGCGCACCGTGTACGGAATAACGTTCGCGGGATGGTCGGGCCTGACGCTGGGCTTCGGCGCGGCGGGACGAGTCTCGTCCTCAGTGGCCGGTTCGACGGCGCGTTCCTCTGGCGCCGGCGCAGCGGGACGGACAACACGTGCCGGCGGCGAATATGGCGCAGGGTTGCTTTCGCGGTAGTCGGACTGGGCGAAGCTCACCCCGCAGGCGGCAACGATAAACGTCGCCACGATGGCCAGTCTGGGTAACATCGACTTGAACCGTCGCGCGTGCATTGGGGCGCCCCTTCAGATTACGGAACCCACCTCAGTATCTATTAGATTTAGGCGAGGGTCTAGGTCGCCCGGGTGCGCTTGCCGGGGGCCGGATGAAGCGCCGCGTAGGCCGCTCCGACGACGCCGCCATAGGCTCCCAACGCAGCCGGGACGATCTTTGCCTGCCGTGCCACCGCGGCAAACGCGCGACGGCGGACTTGCGCCAGCATAGATTTGCGCATGTACGGCATCGCGCCCGCCACGCCGCCCCCGATCACGACCAATTCGGGATTGAAGACGTTGAGGAACGAAGCGATCGCGATTCCCAGGTAGTGCCCAGCCACGCGGAACGCCTCCACCGCCATCGAGTCACCGCGGCGCGCGAGCGCGGTCAGGCGCCGCACAGAAAAATTTCCCTCCGCATCGAGCAACTCCGCCGGCAGCTTCGCTCCGGTTCTCAAGCCCAAGCGCTGTTCGACGAGGCCGCGAAGTCCCGACGCCGACGCATACGACTCCAGGCATCCATTCGCCCCGCAGTCGCATTGCGGGCCGTTCGGGTCGACCGTCACATGGCCGAGCTCGCCCGCCATTCCGCTGCGCCCATGAACCAGCTTGCCGCCGACGATCAGCCCGCCGCCCACGCCGGTGCCGAGCGTCAGCAATACGACATCGCGACGCCCGCGCGCGGCGCCGCGCCAGAATTCGCCGAGCGCCCACGCGTTCGCGTCGTTCTCGAGGACGATTCTATGGCCGACCAGCGTTTCGAGTCGTTTGCGGAGCGGGTAACCGCGCCATGCCGCGACGTGCGGCGCCGCCATCACGACACCTGAAAAAACGTCGAGCGGTCCCGGCACCGCCACGCCGATCGCCCGCGGCGACCCGAGTCCGGCACGGCGCGCCGCTTCGAGCAGCGCTTTCAATTGTATCGCGATATTGTCGGCGACGGCGGGCGCCGCCCGCGACGCATGCGACGGACCGTGCTGCATCATCACGACTCTTCCAGTAACGGAAACGGCGGCACAGCGGATATTGGTGCCGCCCATGTCCAGGCCGAGAGCCCACGCACGCGCCGTGCGCGAGCGACGCGCCGACGCACGGGTCATCGGGTGGATGCGCCCGTGTATTTCATCAACGCAAGATGTTCGCGATTTCCCGCCGCACCTTCAATCGGCGACTCGAGCGTGCCGACGACCTGAAGTCCGATGCTGGTGGCGAAATCGACAATCCCGGCAACCGCCTCGCGCCGCAGTTTCTCGTCCCTGACCACGCCGCCCTTGCCCACTTTGCCCTTGCCGACCTCAAACTGCGGCTTGATGAGCGCGATCAGCTCCGCGCGCGGCGCGAGCAGCGGCAACACCGACGGCAGGACCAGGCGCAGCGAGATGAAACTGGTATCGATCGTCACGACATCCGGAGCAAACGGCAGGTCGGCGGAGGAGGCAAGGCGGATATTCATGCGATCGAGGACGGTCACGCGCGGGTCTTCACGCAGCTTGAGCAGCAGTTGGCCGTAGCCGACGTCCATCGCGATTACGCCCTTGGCGCCGCGACGCAGCAGCACGTCCGTGAAGCCGCCGGTCGACGCGCCGACGTCCATCGCAAGCCGGCCTTCGACGCTGAGGCCGAAATGCTCGAGCGCGGCGATAAGTTTGTACGCCCCGCGCGACGCGAACTGCGGCGCACCGGCCATCAGGGCAATTTGCGTTTCGGAATCGACCTTGAGGTCGGGCTTGTACGCGGGGCGCGAGTTGACGCGCACGCGACCAGCCATGATCAGGCGCTGCGCAATCTCGCGGCTGTCGGCCAGTCCGCGCCGCGCCATCTCGGCGTCGAGTCGAAAGCGGGCGAGCGGCGCCGACGATCGGCGGCGTTTGGGGCTGGCGCCAGGACCATGGCTAGAAGGGGGTTTCGTCGTCGTCCTTTGCGCCGGCGGGCGTGCGGTCGTCTTCGTCGGAGGAATCCTCGAAGGGCGCCGTGCGCAGTTCGCCGCCGGCGCTCCGCGTTAGCAATTCGACTTTGCGTTCGACCTCGTCGAGTTTCGAGTTGAGCGCCTTGACCAGCGCGACCCCGCGCTCGAAGGCCGTGATCGACTCCTCGAGCGTGAGCTCGCCCGAATCGATCTGGTTGACGATCGTCTCGAGATCCTTGAGCTCGTCTTCGAATTTTTTCGCCTTGCCCGCCATCAGCTAACTCCGGCGCGCCGTCGCACGCGCGCTGAGCCGTCCCTTCGCCAGCCGGATATCTAGCGTGTCGCCGATTGCGACCGATGCGGCATCAAGCACGGCGCGAGAATCGCGCTCGTTGACGACCACCGCATAGCCGCGGTCCAGAACTCTGAGCGGTGACAAGGCGTCGAGCCGGCCGGCCAGCGCGCTCAAACGGCGGCGACTCTTTTCGAGCGCCGCGGCCGCGCCATGACTCAGCGCGACAGCGGAACTGGTGACCCGGCGGCGCCCGTCGCGAAGCGCTGCTTCGGGACTGCGGAGCCGGAGCCGCAGCTCGCGCACGTTGCGGCGGCCGTCGGCGATTCGAGTTTTGGCGGCGGCAGTCAGTTCCGCGCCGGTAAGCGCGACCACGTCGCGGGCATCGGCGATCGCGCTGCCGGGATGCCGGATTCGCGTCGCGAGGTCGTCAAGCGTCTCGCGCCGCGCGGACATCTCGCGCTCCATGACGCCGACCAGCGAAGCGCCCGCCGCCGCGACGCGCTCGGCCAGCTCGTCCATTCCCGGCACCACCATCTGCGCCGCCGCTGTCGGAGTGGGCGCACGCAGGTCGGCGACGAAATCCGCGATGGTGAAATCCACCTCGTGGCCGACGGCCGAGACCACCGGAATCGCGGAGCGGTAAATCGCGCGCGCGACAATCTCCTCGTTGAAGGCCCACAGATCCTCCAGCGAGCCGCCGCCGCGCCCGACGATCAGCACCTCGGCGCGGCCGTCGCGGTTCAGATCCGCGATCGCGTTGGCAATCTCGCGCGCAGCGCCGTCGCCCTGCACTTTCGCGGGGCGCACGATAACGTGCAGCTTGGGAAAACGGTCGAGCATTATCCGCAGCACGTCGCGCAGGCCGGCGCCGCCGCGCGCGGTGACGATACCCACGGTGCGCGGCAGAAAGGGCAGCGCGCGCTTGCGCGCCTTGTCGAACAGGCCTTCGGCCTCGAGCCGCTTCTTCAACTGCTCGAACGCCACCTGCAGCGCGCCGACGCCGCGCGGCTCCATCTCGTCGGCGTACAATTGCAATGCGCCGCGCTGCTCGAAGATTCTCACCCGCCCGCGCACGATCACTTCCATCCCGTCGGCGACCTTGAAGCGCATCCGGGTGAACGCCGACTTGAACATCACGACGTTGATCGCGCTGCGCGAATCCTTGAGCGTGAAATAGAAATGGTTGGAGGGCGCCAGCCGCGCGTTGGAGACCTCGCCCACCACCCAGCACTCGTCGAGGTTGGCGTCGAGCGTGTCGCGGACCATCCGCACCAGGTCCGACACGCTAACGAGCCCCGCACGGTGGCCGCGCAGCGAAAGGTCGAGCTGCTCGTCCATTGCCAATTACCTTATCAGAACAGGTTGCGACTCACCTACCCGCAGATTAGAGAAGCTTCTCGACGATCGACTTGGCCAGCGGCTCGCGATAGCGCATCCGGCCGAGCAGTCGAGCGTCAGATTCCTTGACGTCTGCGGCGCCAGACGACGTCGGCGGATCGACGTCGCACAGGATGTACCCTGCGAGCTTCAGCCCGCGAATTTTTGCGTAGTCGAGCACGCGAGCGGTGGCCGCGCGATATCCAGCCGTGGTGGCTGCCACGGCCACAACTTCCAGGTCAAGCATCGCGGCCAGATCCGCGAAATCCCGCCCGCCGTTCGAGGTCGTCAGCGCCGAATCGAGCGCGCCCCAGCCCTCGACGATGACGGTGTCGGCCTGCGCCGCGATCTCGCGGTAGCATCGCGCGATGTGCTCGAGGTCCGGCTCTGGGAGCCCATCGGCGACGGCAGCGAGCGGGGGTGCGAGCGGTGAGCGATAGCGATACGGATTGATCACGTCGAGCGGCGTCGCCGACGCGGCGGCGAATGCCAGCGCGCGCGCATCAGCACCGGGTTCGAGGATTCCATCGACAACGGCGCATCCGGTCTCGCACGGCTTCATCACGCCGACCCGCATCCCCCGCGCCTTGAACGCAAACGCGAGCGCACATCCAACCGTGGTCTTGCCGACGCGAGCGCCGGTGCCGGTGATTAGAAAGCGGCGTCCCATCGCGACGTCATCCCCAAGATTCCGAACGATCAACGCGCACTATACTATCGAGACCCAGCGCACATCGAAGCGCGGAGGATTTATGGCCAACGCCGGCGTAGTCGAGAAATGGGAACGGTCGCGCATCCGTCACACCCACCGTCACCCGCCCGTTCAGAACATCAACCTGATTCACGCCGAGAAGCTGACGCCGGGACAGCGAATCGCCGACCAGCTGGCCGCGGTGATGGGCAGCTGGGCATTTATCATCCTGCAATCGATCCTGCTGGCGTGTTGGATCGCGCTCAACGTAGTCGCGTACATCCATCACTGGGACCCCTACCCGTTCATCCTGCTCAACCTGGCGCTTAGCTTTCAGGCCGCCTACGCCGCCCCGATCATCATGATGTCGCAGAATCGGCAGGCCGCGAAGGACCGCCTGATGGCGGAACAGGATTACGTCGTGAACATCAAGGCCGAGGAGGAAGTGAAGTCGATCATGAAGCATCTCGAGCAGCAGGACGAGGTGATGATCGACATCCTGCGGCGGATCGAGGCTCAGCACGAGACGATCATGGGCAAGTTGCAACTGGGCGGTCCCGACGGCGCGGCGACGCCGGCATGAGGTTCATCGCCGAGCCAGGCCTCCAAAACGAACGCGCCGGACATCCGTGACGATGCCCGGCGCGTCGATTCGAATTGTTTCGCGTTAGCCGCGCCTAGTCGCCCTTCGCACTCGTGGAGTCACTCGCCGCTCCACCCGGCTGCGTGTCGCCCTTGGCGAGTTGCAGCTTGAAGGTGTTCCAGTGCTTCAGGATCTCGATCGCGCGATCGAGTTGAACGTCCTTCTCTTCCTTCTTGCCCTTGGCGCCTTTGTCGTCCGGCTTGCCGGGCTTATCCGAAGGTGAGGCCGGCGCTGCGGATTGATCGCCGGAGGTTGCGCCCTTGTCTTTGGAGACGTCCTTGCCGTTTTTGAAGTGATGCGGCAGGTCGGCCTCGTGAATTTCCGGGCTCTCGTTTATCTCAGCGCCCTGCAACTGCAGCGACGCGAGCGTTTCCTTGGGCGGCTCGACGTCGACGTCGGGCGTGATTCCCACGGCCTGGATCGAGCGACCGGTGGGCGTGTAGTAGCGCGCCGTGGTCAGGCGCAGCGCCGAGTGATCGTCGAGCGGCAGGATGGTTTGCACCGAGCCCTTGCCGAAGGTCTGGGTGCCGAGAATCACCGCGCGCTTCTGATCCTGCAGTGCGCCCGCGACGATCTCGCTGGCGCTGGCGCTGCCACCGTTCACGATCACGACCATCGGGTAGTCGTCAAAGTCTTTCTTCTTGTGCGAGAAGTACTTCTGCTGCTGGCTTTCCTGACGCCCCTGCGTGTACACGATCAGTCCGCCGTCCAGGAAATCGTCGGACACTTTGACCGCCTGGTTGAGCAGCCCGCCGGGGTTGTCGCGCAGGTCGAACACGAGGCCCTTTACCTTGCCGTGATTCTTGGCTTCGAATTCGTCGACGGCCTTCTCGACGCCATCGTTGGTGTTTTCCTGGAACGTCGTCACGCGGAGGTAGCCGTAGCCGCCGTCCAGCACTTTGGACTTGACGGATTGAATCTTGATCACGTCGCGCGCGAGCGTCACGGTGAACATCTCGGGAACGCCCGGCCGATGCAGCGTCAGCTTGATCTTGCTGCCCTTGGGCCCGCGCATCCGCTTGACCGCGTCGTTGAGCGACATGTCCTTGGTGAAATCGTCGTCGATCTTGATGATCTGATCGCCGGCCTTGAGTCCTGCGCGAAATGCCGGGGTGTCCTCGATCGGCGCAACAATCGTCAGCCCGCCGTTCTTGATCGTGATCTCGATTCCGAGGCCGCCGAAGCTGCCGCGCGTTTCGACCTCGAGGTCGCGGTAGAGGTCGGGCGTCAGGTACGCGCTGTGCGGGTCGAGCGACGCGAGCATCCCGCTGATCGCACCGTCGATAAGGCGCTTGGTCGAGACCGGCTCGACGTAATTCTTTTGCACGATCGCGAGCACGCTCGCGAAGGTTTCAAGCTCCTGGTAGGTGTCGTTGGGCAGCGCCTGCGCGCGGCGCACCGCAACTTCCTGTAGCACCAGGAAGGACAAGACCAGGCACAGAGCCAGCGTGATGGACCATTGATGTCGTTTAATCATGGACATTACTTAACGTCTTCGCGCGATGGTGATTCTTGGAAAATTCATTTAAGCAGAAGGCCCCGCCTGATGCATACTGTCGGCAAGCCGCCGTTTTGCCGTTTCAGGTAACCGCTACCCCTTTTTCGAATCGAGCAGTTGATTGAGCGCGTCGCGCACGTCCGGCCGCGACCAGTCGAACGCGCCCATGTGATGCGCCACGATTTGCCCGTTGCGGTCGATGATGAACGTCTCGGGCACCCCGCTCAGCCCGTAGCTCTCGGTGAGCTTGTTTTCGGGGTCGAGCAGGATCGTGAAGTGATAGCCGTTTTTCTCGACGTATGGAGCGACCACCTCGCGCCCCTTGGAGTCCTGGCTGACCGCCAGCATCACGAAGCGCGGATCGGTTTTGAAGTCGTTGTACAGCGTCTCCATCGAGGGCATTTCCTCGCGGCACGGGCCGCACCAGGTGGCCCACACGTTGAGAAAGACGACTTTGCCCTTTAGCGATTCGAGCGAAACGGTGTGCCCGTCGAGCGCCTCTAGCTTGAAGTTCGCGGCGCGCTCGCCGGCCGGCACCGGTCCTTCGGACTCCTGCGACGCGCCGTGTTCGGCGAGGTGCGGCATCACGCTGGCGCCGCGGCGGCTGCTCAGCGCAAGCAGTGACAACCCCGCCAGCACGACCATCGCGGCAATGCCATAGAGCAGTTTGTTTTTCGCTTCCATCGGGTCAGGCTCGCGCCGCCGCCTTGGTCTCGACTGCGTGCCGCTTGTCTTTCTCCGCCGTCAGCATCAGCGCCACTCCGCCAACTATCATCATAGCAATTGCGATCAATTGCGCCTCGCTGAGGGGACCGAACACGCGGGGATTTATCCGCACGAACTCGACGACAAAGCGCGCGGCGCCGGCCAGCACCATATACCAATAGATTAGGCGGCCCGGCGGATGCGACGTCTTGCGCATCGACCACAATAGATAGAACACGCCGAGATAGAGAATGGTTTCGTAGATCGGCGCCGGATGCACTCGGACGCCGGGAAAGAAACCGGAAACCAGCTGATAGTGGTCGTCGAGCTTGAGGACGGTCTCGGCGTTCCAGCCGACTATTGCGCGCGGAAACGCCATCGCCCACGGCATCGTGGAGGGCAGCCCCCAGTCGCCGTCGCCCGAGAGCAGGCATCCGATGCGCCCGATTGCCTGTCCGATCGCCAGCGCGGGTGCGCACATGTCGATCGTCACGCCGAAGGAAATCCGGTACCAGCGCGAGACCAGGTACGCGCCGATGACGCCGCCGATCATGCCGCCGTAGAAGACGAAGCCGGAGCCGGAGAAGATCATCGACTTGGGGTCGGCCAGGTAGGCGGGCAGGTCGTCGAGGATTGCGTAGAGTCGCGAGCCCGCGATACCGGCGACGGCCGCAGCGATCACGATCGACGACGAATACTCGGGGTCGAAGCCGCGCCGCTGGCATTCGAGGCGGATCACGTAGTCGGCGGCCAGGAACCCCAGCGCCATCATCAGCCCAAAGCTGTAAACGGTCAGCGGGCCCAGGTGGAAGAGAACCGGAAGCATCGTTGCTAGACAGTATATTACGCCGCGCGCGATTCGGGCCACAGCGCCGGCGCCTTGCAGCGTGGCGGGCCGCAATTATAGGACGAACAGATGCGCGCGGTTGTTCAAAGGGTGAGCCGGGCCGAGGCGCGAATCGCGGGGCGGACAGTCGGCAGGATTGCTCGCGGGTTCACGGTGCTGATTGGCGTCGCGCGCGACGATCGCGAAACCGACGCCGAGCAGCTTGCCGATCGAATCCTCGGGCTCCGCGTGTTTGCCGATAGCGCAGGCAAGATGAACCTGGCGCTGAAGGCCGTAAACGGCGAATTGCTGGTGGTGTCGCAATTCACCCTGCTCGCGGACACCAGCGCGGGACGGCGCCCGTCGTTCATCAACGCGGCCGCTCCCGACCAAGCGCGGCGGCTCTACGAGTACTTTCTCTCGCTCGTGCGGAAGGCCGATGTTAAAGTCGAGACGGGCGAATTCGGCGCGATGATGGAAATCGAGTTGGTCAACGACGGACCGGTGACGATCATCCTCGACACGCAGGCGAAATAGACGGTGCAGCGGTAACTTCGATGGCGCGGGCGGGCTTCTACACCGTCGAGTCGGGAAAAATTTCCTTTCGACGGGACGGCAACTGGTACAGCGACGAGGAGCGGATCGACAATCCGCGCATCAGCCTGCTGTTCAGCCAGAGCATCAAGCAAAACCCCGACGGCAGCTACTATCTGCAAGTCGCGGAGGAGCGCGCGCCGATCACCATCGAGGACACGCCGTACGTCGTGCAGGCGCTCGAGGACGACGAGCTGGGCGGCTTCGCGATGGTGCTGAACGATCGCACCCGCGAGCCGCTGGACCCGGCGATGCTGGAAGTCGGCGCCGACAACGTGCTCTACGCGAAGGTCAAGGGCGGCGCGCATCGCGCACGATTCCTCCGCACCGCGTACTACCATCTGAGCGAGCGCTTCGAGTCCGACGACGCGGGCCGGTTCTTCGTGAACATTCGCGGGCGGCGCCATCCACTGGCGGTCGCGCGCGGCGGCAATAGATCGTGACCAAAGCCGGCGCGCCGAATCTGCACATCGTACTGGTCAGGCCGGAGATTCCGCAGAACACCGGATCGATCGCGCGGCTGGCGGCGGCGATCAAAGCGCGCCTGCACCTTATCGGACCGCTGGGCTTCTCGCTCGACGACAAGTACTTGAAACGCGCCGGACTGGACTACTGGCCGCTGGTCGATTTGGTCACGTATTCAGGATGGGACGAATTTGCGACGGCGCATCATGAGCCCGCGGGCGCGAAATATTTCTCGACGCATGCGAAGCGCACGTACTTGGACGCGCCGTACGCGCACGGCGATTTTCTTTTCTTTGGCTGCGAGACGTCGGGGCTGGGGCGCGAATTCGTGGCGGAACGAATCGACCGCAGCTACCGG
>DASQHV010000039.1:0-3452 GCA_035631915.1 Candidatus Acidiferrales bacterium
GCGGAAGGTCGGCCCAAACGTGTAGACCTTGCCCAGCGCCGCGGCCGTCGCTTCGAGATAGAGCTGGCCCGACTGCGTGAGATAGGCCTTTTCCTCGTCGACGTACTGCACTTCGAACAGCGTCGTGGTGCCTTCGCACGCAGCTGGCGTGAAGATCGGCGTGTCGGTGAGCGTGTAGCCCTGCGAGTCCATGTACTCCCGCGCGGCGCGAATCGCCTCGGCGCGAATCCGCAGGATCGAGGCTTGCCGTGGCGTTCGAATCCACAGGTGCCGCCGGTCGAGCAGGAAATCGACGCCGTGTTCCTTGAGTTGAATCGGATACGGCTCGGCCTCGGATACGCGCTGCACAACCTCGACACCCGTCACGCCCATCTCGCAGCCGCCCGGCGCGCGAAACTCCTTGCGAATCTTACCCGTGACGATGACGCTAGACTCTTGCGTCAGCCCGCGCAGCGCGGCGAACGCTTCCGGCTGCTCTTTCTGCGAGACGACGCCCTGCAGAATGCCGGTGCCGTCGCGAAAAATTGGGAAGAGCAGCTTGCCGGACTCGCGCAAGTTGTAGAGCCAGCCGCGAATCGTGACTTCCTGGTCGAGGTATTCAGCAATGTGGTCAATCGTGACGACGGGCACGGTTCAGGCGGTCCCTTTCAGCGAAGTAGAGGATTGCATCGGCCGACGGCTAACCCTTGTCATTCCGAGCGAAGCGAGGAATCTGCTTTTCGTACGGAATAAAGCGAGCGCAAAAAGGCCGACGCAATGCGCGTAGATTATCAGGCGGGGCGCGTCGCGGCCAATTCTTCTTCAACGCGGTCGTAGGCCCGGCGCGCAGCGTCGAGCGTTGCAGAAGCCGCCGTCGGCTCTGCCCAGGACGGCTGCTCCTTCAGTTCGAACACCAGCGGCACAGAGTTCAGCTCGGCCAGCGCCGCCTTCCAATCGATAGGGCCGCTGGCGCCATATTCGGCTTGACGGCCGCTGTCGGACGCTTCGTAGGGCGCTAAGTGCTCGTCCTTCAGTCCATGATTGTCGTGAATGTGCGCAGTCACGACCAAACCCCGCATCGTCTCGAAGCTTTTCGCGACGCCGTCGCCCAAGTGCGCGTGGCCGATGTCGAAACACAGCCGAATGTCGGTAAGCCGCGTCTCGGTCAGGAACTGCCGCAGATTCGCCGGGGTGGCCAGTTCACCAGGCGTGTTTTCGAGCGCGATCGTCACGCCGCGCTCTTTTGCGAAGATGCGCAGGTGCTCGAGCGAGCTGAAGGCCGTCTCGAGCAGGCGGGGATCGTTGGGATCGCGCGAGGATCCCAGGTGCTGCACGATGTAAGGGAAGGAAAGGACCTCGGCCAAATCCAGCGCGCGCTTGATTTCGTCGACGGCTTCGAGCCGCCGCGAGCGATCCATATCGCAGATCGAAAGCGGCACGCTGCTGTCACGCCGGCCGCTGAAATCGCGCTCGGTCGGGGCGTGCAGGGAGTGCACCTTCATATTGCCATCGCGGAGCACGTTCGCCAGTTCGCGCGCCGCGTCGCCGGAGCGGTAATCGAAGTGCGGCCGCGCGCAGAACAGCTCGATGGCATTGATGCGCGCGGCGCTAATCTCGGTGATCAGCGCGGGAGTGACCTTGCGCTTGATGAAGACATAAGTAGAGAGAATGCGATTCATGCGGACGGAATTTCCCCTGTAGCCGAAAGCTTTCCGACTCTAAGCGAAAGGGCAGGGAGCGTCAAGGCGACGTGCGAGCGTGTGTGCTTTGATTTGCCGTAGCTCGGGTCTTCCGGCGGTTTGCGCGAAAGCGCGAACGTCTCGCCGGGGACCCGAGGATTTTCGTGCGGAATTGGGCAAAACGCGCAAAGGCAGGTTGCAGAAAACGGCGGAGCGTCAGCAAACCAGGTTGCGAATTCGCGGTTGTGCGAAAAACGTACAGGCAAGAATGCCTGTGCTACTGGAAATCGGCGCCTCTCAGCTGTTATCGCGGTTGTAGTTCAGGTTCGGGCCGAGCCAGCGCTCGATGGCGCGCAACTCCAGCCCCTTGCGGCGCTGATAGTCGAGGACCTGGTCGCGGTCGATTTTGCCGACGGCGAAATATCTCGAATCAGGATGCGAGAAGTACAGCCCGCAGATCGAAGCTGCGGGAAGCATCGCGAAATTTTCGGTGAGTTCGATGCTCGTTGCGCGCGTGGCATCCAGCAAAGTGAACAGCGTTGTTTTCTCCGTGTGATCCGGCGAGGCGGGGTACCCCGGCGCGGGCCGAATGCCGCGATAGCGCTCGTGCAGCAGGTCGCTGACGCTCAATTGCTCGTCGCAGCCGAAGCCCCAGGCCACGCGAATTTGCTTGTGCAGCCATTCGGCGCCGGCTTCGGCGAGGCGGTCTGCGAGCGCCTTGGCCATGATGGCGTTGTAATCGTCGTGCTGCTTCTCGAATCGCGCCGCTAGCTCCGCGGCGCCAATTCCCGCCGTAACCGCGAATGCTCCGAGATAATCCGCCAGGCCGGTTTCCTTCGGCGCGATGAAATCGGCCAGCGCGTATTCGAACTCGCCTTCCGGCTTCTGCATCTGCTGGCGCAGCGTATAGAACGTAGCCAGTGGGCGCGTCAGTGCATCGTCGGCGTAAAGCTCGATGTCGTCGCCCACGCTATTCGCCGGCCAGAAGCCGGCCACCGCGCGAGCGGTTAATGATTTGTCCGCGACGATTTCGGCGAGCAGGTTCTTTGCATCATCCAACAATTCTTTTGCACGTGGGCCGACGATCGCGTCCTTGAGAATGCGCGGGTAAATGCCCTTCAGCTCCCAGGCATGGAAGAACGGAGTCCAGTCGATATACGGTACCAAGTCGCCAAGGGGGATGCATTCCCACTTCCGCACGCCCGAGAACGACGGCACTGGCGGCTTATAGCCGCGCCAGTCAATCGCCGCTTTGCGCCTCCGCGCCTCTTCGATCGAAAGCAGTTTCGCCACGCGCGGGCCCCGATGCTGCTCGCGCGTCCGTTCCTGCTCGCGGCGGTTCGCGTCGGCGAAAGCCGAGCGCTGCTCAGCGCTCTTCAGCGAAGCTACGACGCCCACCGCGCGCGACGCGTCCGCGACATGTACCACCGGCTGCGCGTATGCGGGAGCAATCTTCACCGCTGTGTGAGCGCGGCTCGTCGTGGCTCCGCCGATCAGCAGCGGCACGTGGAAGCCCTCGCGTTCCAGTTCACTGGCCACGTGCACCATTTCGTCGAGCGACGGCGTAATCAGCCCGCTCAGGCCGATCAAGTCCACGCGTTTCGTGCGGGCGACTTCCAGGATCCTCTCCGCGGGAACCATCACGCCGAGGTCAATCACCTCGTAATTGTTGCAGCCCAGCACCACCCCGACGATGTTTTTGCCGATGTCGTGCACGTCGCCCTTAACCGTAGCCATGACGATGCGGCCCTGGGCCCGGGCGTTTCCTGAAGCCTGCTTCTCTGCTTCCATGTA
>DASQHV010000040.1:0-3663 GCA_035631915.1 Candidatus Acidiferrales bacterium
TCCGGGGCGCCCGCACGAATGCGAGCGCCCCTCCATCGTATGCTTACTGCTCCGGCCCCCGCTCGCCCCGCCGGTTTTGCGCGCGCCCCTCGGCCGTGTCGTTGGTCGCAACAAAGTCGGACTTGCCGTAGCCGTGCGCGACCAGACGGCTCGCGGGGATGCCCGCTTTTTCCAGGTAATCCTCAACCGCGTCGGCGCGACGGTCTGAGAGCCTCAGGTTGTACTCGACGCCGCCAATCGCGTCGCAGTATCCGTTCACGTCGACGACTACATTGGGATTTGCCTTGAGCGTCGTCGCCGCTTCATCCAACACCGCCGCGTCGCCCGGACGGATGTTCGACTTGTTGAAATCGAAGTGCACCCCGCGCAGCACCAGCTTCTCCTTCACCGGCGGCGGAGGCGGCGGTGGCGGTGGAGGAGGTGGAGGCGGTGGCGGAGGTGGTGGAGGCGGCTGCACGATCGGGTCGCAGATGTAATGACCCGCGACGGCGCCGATCACCGCGCCGATTCCCGCGCCCGCCAGCGACCCGGCGATCACGCGCGAGCGCGAACCGTCGCTGCCCTTACTCGCTTCGCCGATTCCGTAGCCGGCGCCCGCGCCGATTGCCGCTCCTGCGGCCAACCCGCCGACTGTGCACCATCCCAGTTCGCGCGGCTGCTCAAGATAGGCGCATCCGGAAGCCAGCACTGCGAGACCGGCAGCAGCGGCCGTCAGCATCGAACTTCGCGATCTAATCTTCATTTCCCCCTCACCTCAGCGAGCTTGGGCGGTCGCATCTGACCGCAGATTCCGCGTCACCGCGCGACGGCTCTGTGCGCGCGTTGCGGCGAAAAGCTAGTCGATCCAGATGTCGGGAAAATTAGTCGCGAGTTAAGAACTCGTGACGGCGGGCGCGATTCAGAGGTCCAGGCTCTGCGCTTCCCACAGCGCGCGGAAACGTCCGTCGCGCCGGCTGCTCAGCGACGACCAGTCGCCCGATTCGACGACCGCGCCCCGCTCGAGCACGTAGATCAGATCGGCCCATCGGATGGTCGACAGGCGATGCGCGATCAGCACCACCGTCAGCTCGCCGCGGCGGCGCTCGATCGCCTCGAGCACGCGGCCCTCGTTTTCGGAGTCGAGGCTGTTGGTCGCCTCGTCGAGGATCAGCAGCGCGGGGTGTCGCAAAAACGCGCGGGCGAGTGCGAGCCGCTGGCGCTCGCCTTGCGAGACCAGGATCCCGCGATCGCCGACGACGGTGTCCAGCCCATGCTCGAGGCCGGCGACAAAGTCATCGGCGGCGGCCTGGCGGATCGCCTCGCGCATCTCAGCCTCGCTCGCGTCGGGGCGCGCCCATTTCAGGTTGGCGCGAATCGTGTCGTGGAATAGAAACGTGTCGGGCGCGACGTAACCGATCTGATCGCGCCATGCGCGCACGTCCTCGCGCCCCAGCGCACGCCCGTCGAGCCGGATCGTTCCCGTGTCGGGCGCGATCAGCCCCATAAGAATGTCCGCGACGGTGCTTTTGCCGGCGCCCGACGGCCCGACCAGCGCGACGATTTTGCCGGCCGGGATGACCAGGTTCAAATCGTGGACGGCCGGCGCGCGGTCCGCGCCGTAACTGAACGAGATGTTCTCGGCGTTCAGCTCGACGCCCAGCGTCAACCGGTCGTGCGGAGCGGCGGGCGGCTCGGCCGCGGCGGCGCATCGCGCCTCGATATCGATCAGGTTGGCGAACGACGGGATCGCGTTGACGAAGCCTCGATAGTGCTGCTGCGCCGCCATTATCCGCGGCATCACGCGCGCGAACAGCAACAGCAGGATCAGGATCGCGGCAGGCGGCACCGCCAGCAGCCTGATCGCCACGTACAGCACCATCGCGAGAATCACCACCGAGCCGAGTTCGAAGTAAGTCGCCGCCACCGCCTGCTCGCGCGCCGCGTCCACGGAGGCCTGCCCGGCCTGCGCGCTGAGCGCGGAGAAAATTTCGAAGTTGCGCTCTTGCGCGCCGTAAGTTTTGGCGGCCTTGAGACTCTGCAGATGCTCGATCGAGGCGGCGTACAGCGACTTGGTGGTTTCCGAAACCTCCTCGCCCGTGTCCTCGATCGTCTGGGTGCGGCGCCGAAATGCGAATGCCAGCACGGCGCCGCACGCGAGCACCAGAATCGTCATCCGCGCCGACAGTGCAAACGCGATCGCGATATACAGGATGCCGAGCGCGAAATCGCCGCCCAACATCATCAGCAGCCAGGTCGCGAAACCAACCCGATCGATTTCCGCGATCAGTGCGTGGGTGAAATCAGTGGCGCGGCTGCGGCATACGAACAGCCAGCTCGCGTTCGCGATCGCGTGGTAGAGGCGACGGCGCAGAAAGTGCTCGACGTCGCGCTGCACCGAGAACATCGCGACGGTCTGCACCTGCCCGAGCAGTGTTCGCGCGCCCGCCAGTACCACGAATACTCCGAGCAACAGCAACAGCGACGGCCGAAGCCCGACCGCGACGAACGCGCCCGAGACGATCGCCGCGTAGCGCCCCGCTTCGCCCTGATGCGCCAGGTTCAGGCCGGCTACCTGCAAAGTAGGCAGCAACAGCGCGAAGCCGATTCCCTCGGTCAGCGAGTAGAGCACCATGACCGCAAGCGTGCCGATCAGCTTCCACCGTACGACCGCGCCCAGCGTCGCCAGGTAGGTGCGCAGCGTCCGATTCATCGCGGCGGAGTCCCGCCGGTCGACGCGGCGCCCCCGACCACGCCGCGCACCAGCCGCGGCCCATATTGCAGCGCCATCCGGAACGGCCGGATCACCCAGTAGAGCGGAAACAGCACCTCCGGCAGCGGCAGCATCTGGAAGTCGCCCATCGTCGGCGCCATCAGGCGGCGCACGACGTAGTTCGCGCGCGGCGCCACGCCCTCGATTGCGGCGACCGGCACGCGCCACGGATCGAATAACGGCAGACTGCCGTCGAGTCGGCGAAAGAGCGTGCGCATCGCGTACTCACCGGTTGCCGCGACGGATTGCGTGCGGCGCGCCTCGTCGAGGAGATCCTCCGCGACAACTCCGTCGATCGCATGCGCCAGGTAAAGCGCAAGCAGCACCATCCGCCGGCTGCCGAGCGGCGCCGCCCGTTCGAGCACTGTGGGCACGTCGATCAACCCGGGGACCGCGAGCAGTTGTGCGACGTCGCAAATCCAGCCGAGCTGACACCATCCGTGCTTTGCGCCGTGCACGCAGAGGTAGAGGAACAGGTCGTCGGGCGCGAGCGTTGGCACCGCTTCGCCGAGCATCACGGCCTCGGTCGCGCGGCTGCGCACCGCTATTTCCGACGGCGCAAACGGGTACGCACCTGGCGTCATCGTCCAGTGCACATCGACGGCGCCCAGCCCGTCGCGTCCGTTGAAGCATTCCTCGAATTCCTGGAAGTAGCCGCCGGTAAGCCCGTCGCGCCGATCCAGATGAGAGGTGTAGCCCGCACCCGTCAGGATCTCGGCGACGGCGGCAAGATCGTGTGCGTCGATCAGAAAGTCGATGTCGGAGAATTGCCGCAAGCCGACGTCCCCGTACGCCAGCTCGGCCAGCAGCGGGCCCTTGAAGGTGAGCGCGCGAACCCCGGCGCGTTGGAACGCGCGCATGAAACGGATCAGCTCATTGCTCAGATGACGGTTGCGCACCACGTTCAGATGAAA
>DASQHV010000041.1:0-6456 GCA_035631915.1 Candidatus Acidiferrales bacterium
ATTCCCTGTTCCTCGGAGCGACCCATGATCGAAGTGTATCCCGCGATATCGCTGAACATGATCGCGGTCAGCTCGCGTGCGGGACTAGCTGGCGTGTCAGGTGAGACTGCCATTCAGATTCGTCTCTCGACGGAGGAAAGCTGAGGCCCAGCTATACTCCGTTGCCCGAGTTTCGGCGACAGGCGACCTTCAGCCACCGCAGCGAGAACGCTCGCAGGGTGGATCGCAATTAGAAGGTGATCAGCGGTTTGATGATCCCATCGAGCTTCTTGTCCATCATCTCGAACGCGCGATCCAACTCGGCGAACGGGAACGTGTGAGTGGTCATGCTCGTCGGATCCTGGCGCTTGGCTTGAAGCAGGGCCAGCAGCCGTTCCATTCGTAGTCGTCCTCCTGGGCAGAGGCCGGTGCGGATGGTCTTTTCGGCCATCCCGACGCCCCACTCGACACGCGGGATGTTTACGAATTCGCCCTTGCCGTGATACCCGGCGTTCGAGATCGTGCCGCCCGGCCTGGTAACCGCGATCGCATTGCGAAACGAGTCGTTGCTGCCGAGCGCCTCGATCGCCGAGTCGACACCCCGGTCGCCGGTGAGCTTCATGATCGTCTCGACCGGATTCACCTTCGTGTGATCGACAATCACGTCCGCCCCGTACTGGCGCGCGAGCTCCTGGCGTTTCGGCACCGAGTCAACTCCGATCACAAGCCCGGCGCCGCGAAGTCGTGCGCCCGCAACGGCCATCAGGCCAACGGGGCCAAGGGCGAAGACGCCGACCGATCCTCCGATCGGAATGTCCGCGTTCTCGGCGGCCATAAAGCCCGTCGACAGCATGTCGCAGCAATAGACAGCGCTCTCGTCCGACACGTCGGACGGTATCAGCGCCATGTTCGCGTCGGCGTCGTTGACGTGGAAATACTCGGCGAAGACGCCGTCCTTGATATTCGCGAACTTCCAGCCGCCAAGCGCCGCGCCTGATTGCGACGAATGTCCGGCTTGAGACGCGGGATCGCCCCAATCCGGCGTGATCGCTCCAACCAAGACTCGATCTCCCGGCTTGAAGAGCCTGACCTCGCTCCCGACTTCGTGGACGACGCCCACCGCTTCGTGGCCGAGAGTTAGATTTTCGCGCGGACCGATCGCGCCGTGCAGCGTGTGAGAATCCGAGGTGCAGATCAGCGCGCGCGTGGTCTTGACGACTGCGTCGTTGGGTCCCGCCTTGGGAATCGGCTTGGTGACGAACTCGACGCGTCCGAGTCCTTTCATTACAAATGCCTTCATGATTTGCGACTCCGCGCTGGATAGTTGATTGGAAGAACAAACGCTTGCTGCGATAACGGACTTCACCACACCATGACGACGCGCTTGGCGTCAATTCCTGTCAATGATGCGTAACGGCGCCTGTCAGTTCGAACAATCGGTGACGTAAGCGCTTTCTTTTGACACGCAACTCCCCTACGCTTCGCGCAGCAATGCCTCCAGAAGTGGGCGACAAGGCCAAGAGTTTTCTCGATCGCATCTACGAGAAGATCGTCGACAACCTTGTCACCACCGTCGTCGCGGGAATCGGCGCGCTCGCCGCCGGACTGTGGTTGATCTTTCTCAGAGATTTTCACGCGCTCGAATACCCTCTGCTCCACTACCAGGTCAGTGCGATGACGGCAGTGGGCGCCGCGCTCGGCGCCGGTGCATTGTGCAGCGCGGCGACGTGGAGCTACCTTTCCCGGCGCCTCCGGGCAGTCGAAAAGCAGTTGCGCGGGGAAATCTCGCGGCTCGATCAGGCGAGCGCACTGGAGCGATCGGACCAGGACAAGGTCAAGTCGGTGGTCGCGCAGATGATGCAGGCGGCGAGCGCGAATGGGATTCCACTCTCGCTGGCGCTGGTCGATATCGACAACTTCAAGGCCGTCAACGACACCTACAACTACGAAGTCGGCAACAACGTCCTCAAGCAGTTCGCCCAGATCCTCCGCGACAACATCAGGGGCGCCGACGATCGAGTGATGCGCTACTTCGAGCGCGGCGACGAATTCCTGATCGTGTTGCCGGGCACAACACTCGACAACGCCTACCGCGGAGTCGCGGAGCGGCTGCGCAAACTGGTGGAAGGCGAACGTTTCTTGCTCGGCGATGAGCGCCAGTACGCCGGCAAGTATTACGAACTGACGATGAGCGTCGGACTCACCCAGTATCTCGCCGGCAGCGACGACCTGGGCACGCTGCTCAATCGAATCAACCAGGCATTGCAGGCCGCCAAGCGCAGCGGCAAAAACCGATCGGTACCGCTCCAGCCCGAGACCGCGCCGCGCGCCGGCGGCTGAATCGGCCGCCTGCCGGGTCCGCCTACTTGCCCTTGCCGCCGATCGGGACGCTCTGCATGCCGCTCCCCGAGAGGTTGTCGAAGATCGTCATTGCCCCCGTGTATGTAGTCGCCTGCGACGGCTTGAACGTCACGCCGACCAGGCAAATGTTCGCTTTGACTCCCTTGCCCTTGGGCAGCAGCACATCCTCAAAACATTGCATCGAAACCGAGAAGGGATCAGGCGAAGGGCTCCCGTTCTCCGTCTCTGTCTTGACGGTTATCGGCACCGGATGGCTGGACTTGGAGGTGTGGCCCGCGTTGGTGACCTTCAGGGTCTTGGTCCGCGATTGACCGACGGCGACCGTGCCGAAATTCAGTTTGGTCGGCGAAATCTTTATGGTGCCGGCGACCGGCGTGAGTTTGCATTTGCCGAGAGTGCGGGCATTGACGATGTTTTGAATTTCGGTGGCCGACAAGGCCCGGTTGAAGATTTCGACTTCGTCGATCAGCCCGCCCGCTGAAACGTTACTCGGGCATGAGAGCGACGTCTGACCAATCAGCACCGGCGAGGTATTCGCCGACCCCATCGGCGCGGCGTTCGTCCCCACGAGCTGGCCGTTGATATAGAACTTCTGCGTGGTTCCGTCGAAAGTCCCGGCCAGATGCGTCCATGTGTTCATCGGGAGATCCATCCCCGAGCAGACGCCCGGAAGACTCGGCGGACCCCAGAACAGTCCACAGCCCATCGAGAAGACGAAATCCAGCCCCATTTGGAAAGTGCCTTCATTCGGGTTTCCGACGCAGCCGGTGCGTTTGCCGATAAAGTGTTGCGCTTGGGAGTCAGACGTGCGGTAAACCCACATGTCGACGGTGATCGGCGAGGTCGGGCCGAATTCCAACTCAGGCGCGTCTGGTATCTGCACAAACTGGTTGCTCGAGTTGTCGAGGCTGAACGCCTGGTTGACCAGTCCCGGCGCGAAGCCCGCGCCGTTTTGCAGCGAACCGTTGTGGCCCGTCCAAATGTCGCTCGCGTTGCCGTCGCCCGGATACCAGCTGATCAAACCGGTGGGCGGAGCAGTGCAGGCCGCCGCCGGTTTGCATTTGCCTGCGGTTCCGGCGTTGAAAATCGCCTGCACCTCGGACGCGCTCAACTCGGAATCGGCGACTTCGACTTCATCGACGTCGCCGTTGAACGGTACGCCGCCGGCGTCGCGCGAGCCGATTGTGAAGTGCGCGCTGTTGGTGATCGAATGCGTGCCGAGCGTGTCTTCCTGGACGACCTCGGTCTCTTCGACGCCGTCGACGTACAGCTTCACGCCGGCCGCCGTCGAGCTTCCGTCATAGGTCATCGCAACGTGATGCAGGTTGCCGTCGTTCAGATGGGTTCCGCCGCGAACCGAAATGTAGAAATCGGGCGGGCAGCTGGATGACACCGAGCCGTCCAGAAAGCCGACCAGCTGTCCCGCGCCGGCCGCGGTCGCATTGCTCGCATCGCATGCGGGCGCCTCGCCGTTGCTGATCGCAAGGCCGTAACCATGGAAGGGTGAGGCGTTGTCCTCCTTGCTCGCGATGAACATATTGTGCGCGGTTTCGCTCGTGCGCACCCACGCGTCGATGCTGAAGGAATTCGTCCTATCGAAGCTGAGATTCGAGGCGTTCGGCGCCTGCACGAATTGGCTAGTCGTGCGATCGAAGTGGAACGCCTGCCCGACCTCGCCGGCGACGAAGGTGACGCCGTTCTCAATCGTCCCGTTGTTTCCGCCCCAGATGTCGTCGGCGTTGCCGTCTCCCGGCCACCACGAAACCAGGCTCGCCGGCGGTTGAGTGCAAACGGGCGCAGCGCCGGCATTTGTCTGTGCTACAATTTGTAGGATAAAAGTGGCGATAGTTATCGAGAAAACAACGCCGATCGACTTGAGCCAGCGAAGGCAGCTATTGTGTGCCATATCCCCCCTGACAAGGCCTGAATTTTCGGAAACGCTACCAAACTATGACCGACAAATGAAGTCCCGTCGTACCGCACGCGAATGCGTTCGAACGTGCGATTGCTCATGGGCGCAGAAGGCGCTGAAATGGTGCAGTTGATATGAACACACGCAATCGCACTCTCGGCCGGTTCACTACGACAGCCAGCGCAATCGCTTTCACGGTGGCGATTGCCGTTCCCGCGTTCGCTCAGCCGGCCGGCGCCGGAAAGCTGCTCTTCCGCGTGCAGATCCAGAATCGCGGCATGACGACCGACGCGCTGGAGAAGGGCAAGACCCTCACCGACTACTCGGAGCTCACGCTCCCGGGCGCGCTCGTCAATCCGCCGCTAAAACTCGCGCCGGTTGCGAAGGCGAACGCGAAATCCGACACACCCGTCGCGCTGGCGGCCGCCGACTTTTCGGCCGAGAAGTCCGACGACGCCGATTGGATCGTGTCGCTATTCGCGCCGGGCGATCGCGCGGACGTCAAGGCGATGCTCGCGGACAAGAACATGAGAACGCGCAATCGCGGAATCTTCGCGCACAAGGCGGCTCGCTATGTGCGCGGACACGCCGACTTCAAGCAGTACGTTCTGGTATTTATCTCCGACGGGAAACCCGACAATCCGCCGCAAGTGCTCGCGATGGTGAAAACTCCCGATGGCTTCCGGCGCACCAACGCACTCTCGAACGACGACACCTTCGACATCGTGTGGGCGTCGCTGCGCCTGGGCGAAGTCAAAGCCGTGAAGTAGATGTCACATTCCGATCGGTTTGTGATTTTCCTAAATCTTGTATAAGAATTTCAGGATTGGGAAATCAGAAAATCGAGCGCGCCCGCAACACAGCATTCAACCAAAACCAGACGGCCCCGAATCTACGAGGAGGGAAGAAAAATGGCGGACATCGACCTCCAGATTAAAGGCGGAACAATCGTCGACGGCACCCGCGTGCCGCGCTATCGCGGCGACGTCTACATCAAGGACGGCAGGATCGCGCAGCTCGGCGGCCGCGCGCCCGGCTTCGCCAAGAAGACCATCGACGCAGACGGCATGATCGTCGCGCCCGGATTCGTCGATCTGCACACGCACTACGATGCGCAGATCAGGTGGGATCCCTGGTGCACGATTTCCGGCTATCACGGAGTGACGTCCGTGGTGCTCGGCAATTGCGGCTTCGGCTTCGCGCCGGTGAAGCCCGACTTCCGCGACCGCTCGATGCTCACGATGACGCGCACCGAGGCGATTCCCTACGAATCGATGAAGGTTGGGATGACGTGGGATTGGGAGACGATTCCGCAGTACCTCGACTCGCTCAGCCGCGCGCCCAAGGGCGTCAACTGCATCCAGTACATGCCGACCGCGTCGCTGATGACCTATGTGATGGGGCTCGAGGCGGCGAAGACGCGTCCCGCGACCGAGGCCGAGCGCGCCGAGATGCGCCGGCTGCTCAACGAGGGCATGGACGCCGGCCTGTGCGGCTTTTCGATCCAGCGCCTGGGCAAGCATTCCGCGCAAGCGGACTTCGACGGCTCGCCGATGGTGACCGACACGATGTGCGACGAGGACATCCTGAATCTCGCGCGCGTGCTGGCCGAGCGCGACGAAGGCTTCATCGAGATCACGCAGGCCACCGGCCACATCAAGGACGACCTGAAGTTCGTCGAGCTGCTGGCGGCGACGGCAAAGCGTCCGATCCTGTTCCAGGCGATCACGGCGAGCACGCGCAACCCGGAGATTCATCGCAAGAGCCTGGATTGGCTGGAGCAGGCGCGCGCGAAAGGCCTGCCGATCTTCGGTCAGGGCGGCACCGTGCGCAGCGGATTCGCGTTCACGCTCGAGCATTGGAATTTGTACGACATGGCGCCGGCATGGCGCGACATGACGACCGGCACCAAGGAAGAGAAGCTCGCGAAGATGAAGGATCCCGCCATCCGCGAGGCCGTCAAGAGCGAGCGCTCGATGTACGCGCTGGACAAGAGCGCGCCGGGAATCGGCGGCAGGCTCGTGAAGCTGCTGGTGTCGTGGGTCGAGAACAAGCCGGAACTAGAGAAGTACGTCGGCAAGTCGCTCGGCCAGATCGGCGAGGAAGAGGGCAGGAATCCGGTGGACGTGATGATCGATCTGTCGCTCGCCACCGACTTGAAGGCGGAGTTCCTGCAGGCGATCCCGCAATTCAACGCCGAGTAC
>DASQHV010000042.1:0-2652 GCA_035631915.1 Candidatus Acidiferrales bacterium
GACGGCGTCGTTGCGATCAACCGCGCAGCGGGAACCGCAATTCTCCACGCCAGCGGCCTTCCGCCGACGCCGTCTGACAAGACCTACGAAGTGTGGTGGATCGGCGCGAAGCAGGAAGCGGTGAAGGCAGGAACCTTCGAACCGGCCAGCGACGAAGCGACGATCGTGTCGTTGAATCTGCCGCCACCCGGCGAAGCGGTGACGGCCAGCTCGGTGACGCTCGAACCGCTTGGGGGATTGGACAAGCCAACTGGCGCGACCTATCTGAAGGGGGAATTTCCACACCGCTAGCAGGCGATCGAACTGCGACCGCGCTTGCCGCCGGCCGCGTACATCTAGTAATTCGTAGTCGCGCGTCGCCGCGTCCGTGCGCCTGTGAGGCCGCCATGTTCGACGGAATCGATCACATCGTAATAGTAGTTCGCAATCTCGACTCGGCAATCGAGTCCTACACCAAGGCCGGCTTCACCGTCGTGCCCGGCGGCAAGCATCCGATCGGAACGCACAACGCGCTGATCGCATTTGCCGACGGCAGTTATATCGAGCTGATCGCTTTTTTGAATCCTGTCACCGGCCATCCGTGGCAGACCGCGCTCGAAAAAGGCGGCGGCATCATCGATTTCTGCATGCGCACCGCGGACATGAACGCCGCGGTCGAGGCGCTCCGAAAAGCCGGCGCAAAGATCAACGACCCGTCGCCGCTCACGCGCGATCGTCCCGACGGATATCATCTGAGCTGGGTGCTCGCGATTCCGCAAGCGCCGTTCAACGGCCAGGTGCCGTTTTTGATCAAGGACGAGACGCCGCGCGAGGAGCGCGTGCCGCGCCAGCAGACGCATCGCAACGGCGCCACCGGAATCCAACGGCTGACGATCGCGGTCGAGGATCCCGCATTGACGAGCCGCTACTATGCGCGCGTGCTCGGCCGTCCGGGTGCGCCAGCCGAGCGTCCTGAGCTCGAGGCGACCGGGGCCAGCTTCCAGATTGGTCCCAACGAACTGCAGCTGCTCGCGTCGAAGACGGCGGACGGTCCGATTGCGCGATGGATTCGCGAACGCGGACAGTGCGCCTACGAAGCAACGCTCGCGCGCGCCGGCGATCCGACGTCGAAGCTGGATCCGGCGCTGCTGCAGGGCGCGCGGCTCACCTTCGCTTGAACCGACGGAGAAAATGCGATGGCCGGTAGAGTGACCTTCGGCTTCACGGTTCCGCAGCGGGGCGTGTTCTTCGGCATCGCCACGTGGCCGGAGATGCTCGCGATGGCGCGCGAGGTCGATCGAATCGCTCTGTTCGATTCGGTGTGGGTCGGCGACAGCATCATGGCCAAGCCGCGACCCGAGTCGATCAGTTTGCTCGGCGCGCTGGCGGGCGCGACCTCGCGCGTCAAGCTGGGCGTCGGTTGCATGGCGAGTTTTCCGATTCGCGATCCGATTCTGTTCGCCTACCAATGGGCGACGCTCGATCTGATTTCCAACGGCCGGATGCTTCTGGCGGCGTGCACCGGGATCGTTGCCGGCGGTGTGAGCGCCAAGGAGGGCGGCGTGTGGGACATCCGCGACGGCCAGCGCGGCAACCGGATGGCCGAGAACATCGCGATCTGCCGGCGGCTGTGGAGCGAGGACGAGGTCAGCTTTGCGGGCAAGTATCGATCGTTCGCGGGCGTGACGATTAAGCCGCGTCCGATTCAGCAGCCGTGCCCTATATGGATCGCCGCCAACCCGATGCCCGCGCAGGCGGAAAAACCGCTGCGCCGTGTCGCGAAAATCGCCGACGGCTGGATGACGGTGAATATTTTCCCGAACATGCTCGGCGGCCTGTGGCCGAAGCTGTCGGGATACCTGCGCGACGAGGGAAAGGATCCGGCCGCGTTTCCGACCATCGCGTATCACAACGTCAACATCAATCCCGATCGCAACGCGGCGCTCGCCGAGTCCAAACGATTTCTCGACGAATACTACGGGCCTGTTTTCGCGCCTCCGATGGTCGAGGCGTGGACCGCCGCCGGCACATCCGCTGAATGCGCGGTGCAACTGCGCGGACTGGTGCGCGACGGCGCCAAGTCCATCACGCTCAGAATCACGTCGTGGGATCAGCGCGGACAATTCGATCGTCTGGTCAACGAAGTGCTGCCGCTCGTGATGGACTAGCGTCCGCACGAGTCGCTGCGGAATCGGCACGCGCGATGTAGTACAATCGCGGGCCGCGATGCTCCCCACGTCGAACATTCCGCGGATCGTGATTGCGGCGACCGGCAGCGGCGCCGGCAAGACCACGGCGACCGTCGCGCTGATCGGTGCGCTGCGCGCGCGCGGGCTCAAGGTCGCGCCGTTCAAGTGCGGGCCCGACTATCTCGATCCGACTTACCATCAGCGCGCCGCCGGCGTCCGCTCGCACAATCTCGATGGCTGGATGATGACGCGAGCGAGCTTGCTGGCGGCGTTTGCGCGCGCGTCGGCAGGCGCCGACATCGCCGTCGTCGAGGGGATGATGGGGTTGTTCGACGGCGCCACACCCACCGGCGACGAGGGATCGACCGCGGAGATCGCAAAATGGCTCGACGCACCGGTCGTAGTCGTCACCGACGCGTCAGGCATCGCGCGCACGATAGCGGCGGTGGCTGCGGGCTTTGCGCGATTCGATCCGGCGCTGCGC
>DASQHV010000043.1:0-1619 GCA_035631915.1 Candidatus Acidiferrales bacterium
GCTGGCCGCGCTCGACTACCGGCGCCGCACCGGACGCGGGCAGTATATCGACATGTCGCAGTACGAGGCGGCGATGCAAAATCTGGCGCCCGCGCTGATCGATTACTTCGCGTCGGGAAGAGTGCTTGGCCCAAAAGCCAACGCTTCGGAACGCTATGCGCCGCACGGCGCCTATCGATGCGCCGATGAGGACGGCAACGAGCGATGGATTGCGATCGCCGTCGCCGACGACGCGCAATGGCGCGCGATGCTGACGGCGCTCGACGCAAAATCGACCGACACACGCTTCGCGAGCGCGGCGGGCCGCATGAACAACCCGGCCGCGCTCGACGAATTCGTCAACTCGATGACGCGAACTCGCAGCGCGCACGAGCTCACGACGGCTCTGCAAGCCGCGGGCGTCGCCGCGTACCCGGTCGAAAACTGCGTCGACATCCACCAGGACGAGAATCTCGAAGCATTCGGCTTCTGGCATTGGCTCGAGCACAAGGAGATGGGCGCGTCGCCGTACGAAGGTCTGGAGCATCGCATGAGCCGCACGCCGGGCACGCTGCGCGGCGCAGCGCCAATCCTGGGCCAGGACAACGACGAGATTTTCGGCACGATGCTCTCGCTCGGCGCGGACGAAATCGAGCAGTTAAAGAAAGAGAACGTGATATTCTGAGTTCGATCGGCGCCCGGCCTCGCGTCGACTCGACGCCGGACGCTTCAATGTCGTGCGATACGAACTCACAATAGCGCTCCGCTACCTGCGCGCCCGGCGCAAGGACGCCTTCATTTCAATTACCACGATCTTTACCGGCGTCGGCGTGATGATCGGCGTCGCCGCGCTGATCGTAACGCTGTCGGTGATGGGCGGCTTCGAGCAGAGCCTGAAGGAGCGCGTGCTCAGTGTCAGTCCGCAGGTGCAGATTCTGAACGCGAACGGATCGATCGACAACTACTCCGACGTAAAACTCAAGGTCGCCGCGATTCCCGGCGTCAACGGCACCGCCGCCTACCTGCAGGGCCAGGCGATGCTTAGTTCCGGGCGCGGAATCGGCGGCGTGATCGTGCGCGGCGTCGAGCCGACGAATCCCGTGGTGCGGGGCGAGTGGAGCCGCTACATGACCGACGGCAGTTTGGACAGCCTGGCGCAGAACTACACGGTCGCCGGCATTGGCGGCGGTCCCGCGGTGTCGACCGGCGGTCTCGCGATCGGGGTTGGCCTGGCGAAAAAGTTGAAGGCCAAGCGGGGCGATGCGGTGAGAATTGTCGCGCCGATTGTTCAGCCCGACGGATCGCTTTCCACCAAGGCGGGCGAATTCGCGGTCGGCGCGATTTTCGATTCGGGGATGAACTTCATCGACACCAACCTGGTCTTCATGGATTTGGCGCGCGCGCAGGATTTCTTCGGCCGGCCCGGCCGCGCCGACGGCGTGGACATCCACCTGACCAGTCTTGATCGAACGGAAGCGGTTACCGCCACCGCGCGCGCAATGTTCGTCCGGCCGTACCTGGTGCGCAACTGGATCGATTCCAACGAGTCGGCGGCGGCCGGCTTCGAACTGCTGCGGCGCGTGTATGCGATGGTGCTGGTGATGCTGATCGGCGTCGCGGCATTCAACCTGGTCGCGACG
>DASQHV010000044.1:0-2289 GCA_035631915.1 Candidatus Acidiferrales bacterium
CCCACGCCGCGCGACTACACCGGCTCGTACGTACTGCTCGCGTCGTCGGAGAACTCCTCGACAGCGACCGGCGGCGTGATCATCTGCGAGGGTGGTATAGGCGTGCGCGGGTTCGTCGACGCGGCGGGCGGCCGCGATCTCTAGACGAACAGCTCGCCCTACTTGCTCACTGCGATCAGCTCGTACGGATCTTCGTAAACCGGCTTGTTGGTCTCGTGCTTGACGAAGTAGCCGATGTCGGGACTGTACCAGTAGGTCTCGAACGGGTTCATCCGGCCGACTTCGCGGTCGGAACTGCGGACGCGGATGCGAAACGCGTTGAGTGTTCCATACGGCACGTGCACCGGCTCGAACGCCATCACCTCGACCGAGATCTCGCCCATGCTGTGACGCGAGTTGCTGGTGACCTTGTAGCTGACGTCCCACTTTCCGCCGACAACCAGCGGAAATGAGAGGTAGCCTACCGCCGGGTCGAAGCGGCTCTGCTGCTGCGCGTCGTAGATTGCCGCCAGCTTCAGGTCCGGAGTGTAGAGGTAATCGTACGGCAGCTTGTCGCGAGTGTCGTAGTGAAAAACGAGCAGGCCGTCCTGCACTCCTTCGTATGTGACGTCGAAGGTTGTGTTGCGCGAGCGGAAGGTTAGCTTGTAGCCCTTGTGATAAGTGGGAGGGGTCTCCACTTTGGGAGCGGGAAGTGACGATGCGGCCGCCGCGGAAGTGTCCGGCGCCGATTCGGGAGCCCCCGCCTTGTCGCGCGCCGGCGATTCGGTATCGTGCGACGCGCCGGCGCATCCAGCGACGACCAGTGCGAACAGGACTGCGGCGATTCGCTTCATCAATAGACCCGGCCTTTCCCCCCGCTCCGCGCTCTCTAACACGCCCTGCCCAAGCCGCCAAACGCGGGGCGTTCGCAGCGTTCGACCTCAGCATCGCAACGTACTATTTCTAGCGACTATGAAAACATCCGAAGAGCTTCTCACCGAACTTTGCGATCGCGAGGCGATTCGCGAGCTGCCGGTCCGCTACTGCGATTGCGTGTGGCAAGGCAACCTGGAGGCGATGCTCGACTTGTTCGCGAAGGACGCAGTCTTCATCACCAAGGGCCGCCAACGCGAGGCGGTCAGCCGCGGCCGCGACGAACTGCGCAAGATGTACGAGCGGGCGATCAGCGACGTCAAGCCGCGGCCGTACATCCACAATCACGTCGTCGATCTGAAGGGCAAGACCAAGGCGACCGGGCGCTGTTACGTCGAGCTGCGCAGCGCGCTCAGGCAGTTCGAGTGGATCGGCACCGGGTTTTACGACGACGAATACGTCAAGGAAGACGGCGCCTGGAAGTTCGCGTCGCGGCGATTCACCAGTTTCGCCATGCAGCCGGCGGGCGCGCCTAGCGGCGCGACGAAATCGTAGCGCACCAGACAGGAGAATCGCGATGCTGACCGCACAAGAACAGGACATTATTCGGCGCTGGAACGATTTCTACCTGAGGCCGCGGCAGGGATCGGTCCAGGAGCAGCGTAAGCGACTCGCCGACTACTTCGTCGAGTTCAACACGAATCCGCCGACAGTCGGCGCGTATCACGAGGCGGTCCAGTTGAAGGCGGGCCTCAACGCCGATATCGCGGTGCCGGCGACGAGCGCGCCCTACCCGGTGGTCATCTATATACATGGCGGCGCGTGGACGCTCGGCAGTCCCGCCACGCATCGGAAGTTGGTTAAGCAGTTTGCGCAGGCAGGGTACCTGACGATCGCGCCCGACTACCGGCTGGCGCTGGAGAATCCGTTTCCAGCCGGCTTCGACGATTGCGTGTTCACCGCCGAGTGGGCGGTCGAGAATGTCAGGCGCTGGGGCGGCGATCCGACGCGGCTGGCTATGGGCGGCGATTCGGCGGGCGGCAACCTGACTGCGGCTGCGCTCTCGTCGATCGGAACGTCGGGGCGCGGGCCGAAGTTCAAAGCTGCGATATTGATTTACGGCGCGTTCGATTTCTCGGGCCTGGTCGCGATGGCGAAGGAAGCTGCGGAGCCGCTCGCGAAGGCTTACCTCGGCGCGAATTACGCGGCAGCGCTGAACGATCCGCGCGTCAGTCCGATTCGAGCGATCAAGCCGGGGGCGATGCCGCCGAGCTTCGTAATCGCGGGAACGGCGGACGGGATCGTCGGGGAGTCGCGCGCAATTGCGGAGGCGATGAACCGCGCGGGAATCGAAAACGAACTGCACATCATGGAAGACATGCCGCACGCGTTCATGCAGATGACGGAGCTGTCCGCGTGTCGCGAGGGACTGCGCCT
>DASQHV010000045.1:0-1830 GCA_035631915.1 Candidatus Acidiferrales bacterium
CGTGGCGTGACTTTCGATCAACTGCGAGAGATTTACTCAACGCAGGCCCGCTCGCTGGTCGAGGGCGGCGCGGATTTGCTGCTGCTTGAAACCGTTTTCGACACGCTGAACGCCAAGGCAGCGCTCTTCGCCGTCGAGGAATATTTCGAAGCGTCCGGAAACCGTGTGCCGGTCATCGTGTCAGTCACGATTGTCGATCGCAGCGGGCGCACCCTCTCGGGCCAAACAGTCGAGGCCTTCTGGATTTCGGTCTCGCATATGCCGCTGCTCGCTGTCGGCATGAACTGCGCGCTGGGCGCGAAGCAAATGCGCCCGTTCATGGAGGAATTGGCGCGGCTCGCGCCGATTCCGACGATCTGCTACCCGAACGCGGGCCTGCCGAATGCCTTCGGCGGCTTCGACGAAACACCCGAGCGCATGTCTGGCGATCTTGGGGACTTCGCGCGCAACGGATTCCTGAATATCGCCGGCGGCTGCTGCGGCTCGACTCCCGATCACATCCGCGCCATCGCCGAAGCGGTGCACGCGGCGAAGCCGCGCGTCCCGGCGAAACCCGAGCCGTATTCGCGCTTTTCCGGCCTCGAGCCGCTGGTGATCCGGCCGGACACCAATTTCGTGAACATCGGCGAGCGCACCAACGTCACCGGATCGCCGCGCTTCGCCGAATTGATCCGTAAGGGCGAATACGAGCAGGCGCTGGCCGTCGCGCGGCAGCAGGTCGAGGGCGGCGCGCAGATGATCGACGTCAACATGGACGAGGGCATGCTCGATTCCGAGAAGGCCATGACGACGTTTCTGAACGCGCTGGGCTCGGAACCGGACATTGCGCGCGTGCCAATCGTGGTCGACAGCTCGAGATGGTCGGTGATCGAGACGGGGCTGAAGTGCCTGCAGGGCAAGGGCATCGTCAATTCCATCAGCTTGAAGGAAGGCGAGGACGTTTTTCGCGCGCAAGCGCGCAAGATTCGGCGCTACGGGGCGGGCGTCATCGTGATGGCGTTCGACGAGCGCGGCCAAGCGGACTCCGCCGAGCGCAAGCTCGAAATTGCCACACGCGCATATCGCATTCTTACCGAGCAGGTGGGCATGCCGCCATCCGACATCATCATGGACCCGGCGATTCTCACCGTGGGCACGGGGATCGAGGAGCACAACTCATATGCGGTGGCGTTTATCGAGGCCACGCGCGAGATCAAGGCCACGCTGCCTGGTGCGAAGGTCAGCGGCGGCGTCAGCAACGTTTCGTTTTCGTTCCGCGGCAATAACGTGGTGCGCGAGGCGATGCACTCGGCGTTTCTCTATCACGCGATTCGCGCCGGGATGGATATGGGCATCGTGAACGCCGGCCAGCTCGCGATTTATGAGGAGATCCCTGCCGATCTGCGCGAGCACGTCGAGGACGTGCTGCTGAACCGCCGGCCGGATGCCACCGAGCGGATGCTCGACTTCGCGCAGACCGTCGGCAAGCGCGGAGCGACGGCGACGCGCGAAAGCGCTTGGCGCAACGGCACGGTCGAGGAACGGCTGACGCACTCGCTTGTGCACGGCATCACGGAATTTATCGCCGGCGATGTCGAGGAGGCGCGGCAGAAATACGAACGCCCGCTGCAGATCATCGAAGGGCCGCTGATGGACGGCATGAACGTCGTCGGCGATCTTTTCGGCTCCGGCAAGATGTTTCTGCCACAGGTGGTGAAGAGCGCGCGCGTGATGAAACAGGCGGTGGCGATTCTGCTGCCCTACCTCGAGGCGGAAAAGCTGGCGTCGGGCGGGCGCCAGGCCGAAGCGCGCGTGCTGATGGCCACGGTGAAGGGCGACGTGCACGACATC
>DASQHV010000046.1:0-3344 GCA_035631915.1 Candidatus Acidiferrales bacterium
CCGATGCCACGCATGGTCTGCGACCCCTACCTACGATTTGACGACCTGGGTGCTGGGCGTGCGCCCGACTGCCCCGGGCTACGCGCGCGCGCAGATCGCGCCGCGTTTCGGGCCGCTGTTGCATCTCGAAGGACGCGTACCGACCCCGCATGGCGCGATCGAAGTCAAGCTCGATCGCGATCGCGGCGGCGAGATCGCGCTCCCGGATGGCGTTGTCGCGACCGTCACCTTCGACGACGCACCGCTGACCGGCGGCGAGTTCGGCCCGGGCCGTCACGCTATCTCCCGTTGACGCCAGCCCGTACTGCAATGTTAAAGGATCGTTCGGCGCGCCGTTCATTTGGCGCGATAAAATCGATGTCGATGCTCACTCCATATCGCGTGCTGGATCTGACGACCGAGCGCGGGCTGCTATGCGGTCAACTGCTCGGCGACATGGGCGCCGACGTCGTGAAAGTCGAGCCGCCCGGCGGTTCGTCCGCGCGCTCGATCGGCCCGTTCTACAACGACATGCCGCATCCCGACCGCTCGCTCTACTGGTGGGCGTACAATCGCAACAAGCGCGGCATCACGCTCGACATCGAGCGCGAAGAGGGGCGCGAGTTGCTCCGTCGGCTCGTCGAGCGGACGGATTTTTTGATCGAGTCGTTCAATCCCGGCTATCTTGCGGAGCGCGGTCTGGGCTTCGACGAGCTGAGCCGCATCAATCCGGCACTCATCTATGTTTCGATCACGCCGTTCGGACAGGACGGACCCAAGGCGAGTTACGCCGACAGCGACTTGATCATCCTGGCGGCCGGCGGTCCGCTGGTCTTGGCCGGCGACGAGGATCGCCCGCCCGTGCGCCTCAGCATTCCGCAGGCGTATCTGCACGCGTCGGCCGACGCCGCGGTCGGCGCGCTGGCGGCGCATCACGAGCGCGTCCGCTCCAGCCTGGGCCAGCAGGTTGACGTCAGCGCCGTGCAATCAGTCGCGATCGCGACGCAATCGTACATCCTCGCCGCGCCTCTCGGCTCGGCGGAAGCGCGCCGCATGTCGGGCGGCGTGAAGTTTGGCGGACTGGATATTCCGTTGGTGTGGCCGGCCAAGGACGGGTACATCGCGATGACATTTCTGTTCGGCACCGCGCTCGGCGTTTTCACGCGCAAGCTGATGCACTACCTGTGCGAGAACGGTTTTTGCGACGAGGCCACGCGCGACAAGGATTGGATCGCGTACGGCGAGATGTTGTTCAACGGCAGCGAACCGCTGTCCGAGTTCGAGCGCATCAAGTCGCTGGTCGCGGACTTCACCCGCGTCCACACCAAGGCCGAGCTGCTCCAGCTCGCGGTCGAACGCGGATTCCTGATGACGCCGGTGTCGACCGTCGCCGAAGTGGTTGAGAGTCCGCAGCTCGCGTCGCGCGATTACTTCCAGACCGTCGAGCATCCCGAGCTGGGCGCGTCGATTCGCTATCCGGGCCCGTTCGCGAAGTTCAGCGCGACGCCGATTCAGTACCGCCGGCGCGCACCGACAGTCGGCGAGCACAATCGCGAGGTGTATCGCGACGAAATAATGCTCAGCGATCGCGAGTTCGCAGAGCTCGCGCAAAAGAGGATCATCTGATGCCGGATCATCTCCGCGACGAAAGCCTGCCGCTCTCGGACGTCAAGATCCTGGACTTCATGTGGGTGATGGCCGGGCCGGCGTCGACGCGGATGCTGGCCGATTACGGTGCGACCGTCGTGCGCATCGAGTCGCCGACGCGGATCGATACCGCGCGAACGTTGCAGCCGTATCACAACGGCCAGCTCGGTCCCGACAGCAGCGGCCTGTTCGCCAATTGCAACGCCGGCAAGCTGGGAATCGCGCTCGACCTGGGCAATCCGGCGGCGCGCACTGTCGTGCACGACCTCGTGCGATGGGCCGACGTAGTCACGGAGTCCTTCTCGCCCAAGGCGATGCGCAACTGGGGCTTCGACTACGAAAATTTGCGCAAGATCAAACCCGACCTCATAATGCTCAGCACCTGCCTGATGGGACAGACCGGGCCGCTCGCGAAAATCGCCGGCTTCGGCAACATGGCGGCCGCCATTTCGGGCTTTCACAATCTCACCGGATGGCCCGATCGTGCGCCCGCGGGATTGTTCGGCGCCTACACCGACTATATTGCGCCGCGATTTTCCGCGATGTCGATTCTCGCCGCGCTCGAGTACCGGCGCCGCACTGGCGAAGGCCAGTACATCGACCACTCGCAGGGTGAGTGCGCGATTCATTTTCTCGGGCCCGCGATTCTCGACTACACGGCGAATGGACGCGTCGATGGACGCCACGGCAACGCCGACGCGGTGTTCGCGCCGCACGGCGTGTATCCGGCAGCCAGCGACGACTGCTGGGTGGCGATCGTTTGCCGCGACGACGAGGACTGGCGCCGGCTCTGCACCGCGATGAAGCAGGAAACTCTCGCGCACGATTCGCGCTACGCGAGCACGGCCGGCCGCCGCGAGCATCGCGAAGCGCTCGACGCCGCGATTTCCGACTGGAGCCGCACGCTCGACGCCGGCGACGTGCAATCGATTCTTCAATCGCACGGCGTTCCCGCTCACCAGGTGCAGAACAGCAGCGAGGCTTATCGCGATCCGCAGTTCGCGCATCGCGGACACTTCATCGCGCTCGAGCATCCCACGCTCGGCAAGTTCACGGTCGAGGGTCCGCGCGCCAAGCTCTCGCGCACGCCGGCTAAGGTGCGCCGCGCCGCGCCGACCCTCGGCCAGGACAACCAGTACGTGCTCGAAACGCTGCTCGGCTACGGCGAAGAGCGGATCACTGAACTCGCGGCCGCAGGTGTGCTGGGCTGAAAGAGCGGCCGAAGGTTACCCGGAAACCAGACGGTGCCACCCATCGACGAACCGCCGCGCCCCGACTCCGCGCCGGCGCGCGGCTTCACGATGCTCATCGCGGCAGCGGTCGCGGCCGTTGTTGCATTCGCGGTGAGTTGGGCGTCATTCGATTCGCACTCCAGCCGCGGCGCTTACGACGCGTCGAAGGACGTCGCCGCGTTGACGGCGCGCGTCGTTGCCGTTCAGCGCGATCTCGATGCCACCGGCGACAAGCTGGCCGCGCTGCGCACCCGGATCACGCAATCTACCGACCTCACGGTGGCGTCGCTTGGCCCCGACTCGCGGGTCGCGCACTTGAGCGCGCTGCCGCCCGCTCCTGGAGCGGACGGCGTCGTTGCGATCAACCGCGCAGCGGGAACCGCAATTCTCCACGCCAGCGGCCTTCCGCCGACGCCGTCTGACAAGACCTACGAAGTGTGGTGGATCGGCGCGAAGCAGGAAGCGGTGAAGGCAGGAACCTTCGAA
>DASQHV010000047.1:0-9521 GCA_035631915.1 Candidatus Acidiferrales bacterium
GGTGCTCGTAGGCGGGTAAGAGCGGCGGCAGGATCGCGGTCGCGCCTTCGCCCGCGCACCATCGGATGCTGCGCTCGGAGGATGCAAAAGGCTGGAAGACGGGCGGATGCGGCTTCTGCACCGGCTTGGGCACGACGCTCACCGCGCGCACGATTCCGTTCTCGACGCCGCCGCCCCACTTCGTCGTCGCGTCGATATGCCACGGCGTCTCGCCTGGCGGGATTCGCCAATAGCGTCCTTCATAGTTGATGAAGTCCTGCGTCCACGCCTGCTTGATGATGCGAAAGTTCTCTTCGAACGCCGCGCGGTTGGCCGCGTCGATCTCGTCATGCTGATTGGGCTGCGCGCCATGAATACCGTGCGTCTGCTGCGCCATGATATCGACCCATCGGCGCTGATAGCCGCGGGCGAAACCCGCGTTGGCGCGCCCGCCGGTCATGTGATCGAGCATCGCGATGTCCTCGGCGACGCGAATCGGGTTCTGCGACGGCAGCACGATGCCGAGCTGTCCGACGCGGAGCCGCTTGGTCTGCATCGCGATGTACAAGTCGAGCAGCACCGGGTTGTTCGACATCTCGAAGCCTTCGACGTGGAAGTGATGCTCGGTGAAGCTGATCGAGTCGTAGCCGAGGTCATCGGCGAGTTTGGCCTGCGTCGAGATCTCGTGGAGCATCTGATCGTACAGATTGCCGCGGAGCCCGACGCGGCCCTGCTCGATTTGCGCCTTGTTGCCGACCGACGGTAGATAGAAGAGCGATACCTTCATGATTACCTCGCGCGAGCCCCCATGCGCGCCCCGACTCTAGAACTACTCGATCAAAAACGCCAAACCGCGCAACAGCGACTGCTGGCGTTTGGATCGGCGCGCATCTATGATCGCGCACGATCATTCATTCCGGGGGGGAATACTTTCGGGAGGATACTGATGCGAAGATTGTTACCGATCACATTACTTGGCTTTACGCTCGCCGCCGCGTTGTCAATCGCACCGGCCAGCGCCCTCGCAGCCGGCGGCGGCGCAAGCTGCGTCTCGACGGGATCAGTAGACGCAAAGGTCGGCACCGACGGCAGCACCTGCGATGCCGACTCAGACGGCAGCGCCAAGGCCACCGCGAATTCCAAGGGTGACAGCACGACCTTTGCCACCGTCACGCACGGCGACAAGGCCACGGCGGTTGCCACAGACAAAAGCTTCGCCGACGCTGAGTCAGAAGGTGCGCCGTGTCCGGCCAAAGCGACCGCGAAACACAACGGCGAGTCCGAGGCGTTCTGCTTCGGCAATGGCGGGTCGGCGACGGCAAGCGCTTCCAAGTTAGACTCGTTCGCCTCGGCTGAATCCGACGCAGGATGCAAGACGGTGGCAAAAGCGACCGGAACGAAGTCCAGCTCGAACGCGACGTGCTCTACGCCCGGCGGCGTCGTCACCGTGACGACGACCAACGGCGGGTTTGCCGAGGGCAGCGATACCGATCCGCCCGATTGCGTGCCCGGCCCTGGCACGGCGAAGGTCCGCAGCACGGGAGGCAATTGCGGTTGAGTCGCGGGTTGCGGAAGTAGATCATTTCGCGGTTCGCGATCGCGCACGCGGCGGGACCAGGATGAGTGTCACGATCACGATCACCGCGAACGCGACGTAGATCACGGTGAACGCACGCGGCGGTAGGTCGTAGAAGATCAGTCGGTGAACTGAGCGCGCGATGAAGTCGCCGGCCGACGGCGCGTCGCCGGCGCGTTCGCGCAGCCGCGCTTCCATCGTCGTCAACGGGCACATCGCGCCCGCAATCGCCTCGACAACGACCAGCATGATCGCGCCGAGATGCGCCAAGCGAAATTTCAGATTTCGTACCCAGCTCCATCGAAGGAGTGCGCCGATCAGAACCGCGGCGAATCCCAACACCACGAATGCGACGTACGCCGCATGAACCACGACGATCGCGTCGGCGAGCAGTCGGTACCAAAGCGCCACGCCCCATTATGCGCTCGCGACGCCTCCGCGCGTCTGCGGCGCGTCTTTGCCGATTTACCGCGAAGCGCGTTATAGTGCGGCGCCTGGAGCTTGAACGATGCGTCTCAAGGACAAGATCGCACTGATCACCGGCGCCGGTTCCGGTATCGGCGAGGCCACCGCCAAGACCTTCGCGCGCGAGGGCGCGAGCGTCGTGGTCGTCGATATGAACGAGGACGGCGGCCGCCGCGTAGTCGCGGAAATCCGCAAAGCCGGCGGCGTCGCGGAGTTTCACGCCGCCGACGTCGGAGTGCCCGCCGAGATCGAGCGCATGATCAAGTTCGCGACCGACAAGTTCGGCCGCCTCGACGTCCTGCACAACAACGCGATCTTCACCACCGTCGGGCACATCGGCGAGATCACGCTCGACGGATGGCAGAAGACCCTCGACGTCGGGCTGACCGCATACTGGTACGCCACCAAGTGCGCGATCGAGGTGATGCTGCCGCGGCGCAGCGGCGCGATCGTGAACACGGCGTCGGTGTCGGGCCTGGCCGGCGACTACACGCTCGGCGCGTACAACGCGGTCAAGGCGGGCGTGGTGAACATCACGCGTGTGACCGGAATCGAGTACGCGCGCAAGGGCATCCGCTGCAACGCGGTATGCCCCGGCCCGATCGGAACGCCGCCGCTGCTCCGCATGGAGGATGCGCGGCCCGACATCATCGCGCGTATCCGCGAAGCAATTCCGATGGGCCGGCTGGGCGAGCCGCAGGAAATCGCGAACGTGGTGCTGTTTCTCGCGTCGGACGAGGCGTCATTCGTCACCGGCGCGTTCTTTGTCGCCGACGGCGGCCTGTGGGCCCATTCGGGGATGCCGTCGCTTTCCGGCAGCGGGCCGGAGTGGTAGCCGATAATCGTTGAGGGAGGATTCGCGATGTCGCAACAGCAACTCCAAGAGATAGTTCAGATGGTCAAGGCCACGCCCATTGCGCGGCCGACGGTCGCTGAAATGCGCGCCGGCTTCGAACAGATGGGCGGAATGTTTTCCGTCGATGCGGACGTGAAGCTTGAGCCCGTGCAAGCCGGCACTGTCAAGGCCGAATGGGTGACGGCGCCAAATGCCGACGCGGGCCGCGCGATCCTGTACCTGCACGGAGGCGGCTATGTGATTGGCTCGATCAACACGCATCGCTCGCTCGCGGCGCGCCTGTCGCGCGCGGCCCAGGCGCGCGTGCTGGTGATCGACTATCGCCTCGCGCCGGAGCATCCGTTCCCCGCCGCGGTTGACGACGCTGTCGCCGCGTATCGCTGGATGCTCGCGGCGGGCTGCAAGCCGGCGCGAATAGCCGTCGCGGGAGATTCGGCGGGCGGCGGCTTGACCGTCGCGACGCTGGTCGCAATCAAGGATGCGAAGCTGCCGATTCCCGGCGCCGGCGCGTGCCTTTCGCCGTGGGTCGACCTCGAAGGGGTCGGCGACTCGATGAAGACCAAGGCCGCGGTCGATCCGATGGTGCAGAAGGACGGGCTGGTGCAGATGGCGCAGGCGTACCTGGCGGGCCAGAATCCGCGCTCGCCGCTGGCGGCGCCGCTCTACGCGGACCTGGCCGGCTTGCCGCCACTGCTCATCCAGGTCGGCACCGCGGAGACGCTGCTCGACGACTCGACGCGGCTGGCGGAGCGCGCGCGCAAGGCCGGCGTGAAGGTCACGCTCGAGCCGTGGGAGAACATGATTCACGTCTTCCAGATGTTCGCGCCGATACTGGACGAGGGGCAGCAGGCAATCGACAAGATCGGAGCGTTCATCCGCACGAACGCCGCTTAGAAACGGCGCGGAATCGCGACGGCGCGCGATGCAGGAGCGAAGCGACTCGAGCTCGATCGCAGCCGCCGCGATTGAAGCGCGACTCGACGCGCTGGATTGGGGGCGCGTCGAGAGCGATCTCGACGCGCGTGGATTCGCGACGCTCGGCACGTTGCTCGACGCCGCGGAATGCGCGGCGCTGATTGCGCTCTATCCTGACCGCGAGCGCTTTCGCAGCCGCATCGTCATGGAACGGCTCCGCTACGGCGTCGGCGAGTACAAGTACTTCGCGCGCCCGATGCCCGAGCTGGTCGAGCGGCTCCGGGTCGCGCTGTATGCGCGCATGGTCGCGACGGCGAATCGATGGAGCGAGCGGCTGCGAATCGAAGAGTCATATCCACGCACGCTCGAAGAGTTTCTCGAACAGTGCCGCGCGCACGGACAGACCCGGCCAACGCCGCTGATGCTTCGCTATGAAGCCGGCGGCTACAACTGTCTGCATCAGGATTTGTACGGCGAGGTCGCGTTCCCGATTCAATTCACCTGCGTGCTGAGCAAGCGCGGGCGCGATTTCGACGGTGGCGAATTGTTGCTGGTCGAGCAGCGGCCGCGCGCACAGTCACGCGGGGAAGCAATCGCGCTCGACCAGGGCGAGGCGATTGTCTTTGCGAATCGTCACCGGCCGGCAATGGGCGCTCGCGGATTCCATCGCGTGACGATGCGTCACGGCGTCAGCACCGTGACCGCGGGCGTGCGCTACGCGATGGGCGTCATCTTTCACGACGCCGCGTAGCCGCGCTCAGCTCAGTGGTCGTCGGCGGGGCACTTGCCGTCGTCGCACGCGCAAGTGGAGCCTTCGTTGGCGGTTTTGTACTGCGCGCAGTAGTCGTTGCAGGCGGTCAGGTTGTCGTCCAGACCGTAGAAGCCTTTGCACTGGGCCGCGCCGGGCGTCTTCGGATCGGTAATGTTCGCGTGGCGGTCGCGGTCGACGCCAGCGAACGCGAGACCCGCTATTCCGGTCATGAAAACGGCCGCGATGATCAATTTGCGCATCGAAATTTCCCCTAAGCACGCAGCCCCCAAGCTGCGGGCGACAATCTTTGGACGTTAGCAGCACCCTCCCCGATTAACAAACCGCCCCGATGCCGGCTGCGTGCGGCCTGTCGTTCATTTTTGACACGCGCGTGCGCTCACTGTTTGTTGCCGTGATTCAGTCACGCTGGTAACGTGGCGGCGTTCGATTCCGAGCGACGTCTGAGGGAGAGAGCCGCCGATGGGAAATGTTCGCGCCGTCCTGGTTGTTCCGATCCTGGCGTTGATGGTCGCTTCATGCGGATCGTCCGGCGGCGGCGCGGCTGCCGGGCCGACCGACGTGGGCGGATGCAAGATCGACGCGGCAAAGATTTGCGCCGGCGCGCGCGGACAACCGGTCAACATGAGCGGCATGACTGCCGACCGGCGGATGGTCGAGCAGAACTCCGAGCACACCGCCCAAGTCTTTCTCCCAATCAAGGATCCAGACGGCAATGAACTGGTCGAGGTCGAGTGCGGGATCAACTACCAGAAAGACTCCGTGGTTTACGCGTCCGTGAAGGCGGGCCCCAAGATGACCGAAGATCATCTGAAGTACCTGCGCGCGCAGGGTATCTGTGAACCTTGAGGCGCGGTCGACGCACGCGCAAATTTGCGCATGGCGCGCGACATGCGTCGCGATTGTCCTCAGCCTCGCCGCATCGGCGGGCGCACAGACTGCCAGCCCCTCCTCCGACGCCGCCAACTCGCAGTTCTTCGCGCAGTTCGCCGCGACCGGTCTCGAGCGCGTCAACTCATGGCGCGCGATGGCGAAGATCCCGCCGATAGAGAACGATCCGACGCTTGGCGCGGCGGCATTCAAGCATGCGCGCTACCTGGTCAAGAACGGAATCGCAGACGGCGACATGATTCTCAAGGACCGTCGCATCACGGTGAAAATCCCGCCCGACGCGTCGCGTTGGGAGAAGCCGGGCAAGCCGTATTTCAGCGACGAGGGCGCCGCGCTCGCCGCCAACGCCGCGGTTCTGTCCGCGACGAAAATCGATCTAAGCGGACCCGAGTTCGTCGACCAGTTGATGGCGCTGCCGTTCAGCGGCGTGCTTCCGATGGTGCCGCAGCTCACTCGCCTCGGCGTCGGCGGTTACTGCGAACCCGGTCAATGCGCAATCGTGCTCGGCGTCCGCTACCAACTTGATAAGACCACGCGGATTGCGCTCTACGACGGTCCGTCGAGCGACCAGCTGTGGAATGAACGGCTCGGTCCGGTCCCCGGCGAGGCCGGCCGCCTGCGAACCCCGGTTGCTTTTCCACCCGACGGCGCGACGGTCGCGCTCGGCGCCTACCCCGGCGGCGACACGCCGGAGGCGCTGTCGTCATGTGCCGACTTCAAGCCGCCGACCGGGCTGCCAATCTCGATTCAGTTTGGCCAGGGTCTCGGACCCGACGGCAATGTCGAGATCTCCGAGCGCTCGCTTTCGCACAACGGCGCTGACCTCGACACCTGCCTGATCACTTCGGCGACGTATCGCGGACCTGACCAAAAGCAGACCGACATCGGCAAGGCGGGGCTGTCGAACGGCGGTGTGGCGATCATTCTGCCCCGCCGTCCACTCGAGCCGGGACTCTACAAAGTCTCGGTGACCGAAAATTCCATCCGGCGCCAGTGGAGCTTCACCGTCGCGCCCGCTTCCAAAGCGGCTGCCGCAAAATAGATCGCAACCTACCCGCTTTCCGCTACTTGATGCTGGCGGCTGGTGAGCGGAATCAGCAATGCGAACGCGCACATCGCGACCGCGAACGCCGCCGCGATCGCAATCCGGTAGCTGCCGGTGCGATCGATGATCATCCCGACCAGCGGCGGCCCGACCATCGCGCCGAATCCTCCGCTGGTGTAGAGCACGCCGAGCACCGTGCCCATCCGCTGCGTGCCGAACAAATGCGCGATGACCGCCGGCGACAGCGCGACGTATCCACCGTAACCGGCGCCCATCGTCAGCGCGAAGATCACCAGCGTCGAGTAACCGCCCGCCGGCGCAAAACTCGCCGCCAGCCAGATTCCGTAGCTCAGCGCCAGCACCAGGAAGCTGGCTTGATACAGGCGCACGACGCCGGCGCGATCCGCCAGCGCCCCGAGCCCCATCCGCCCCGCGACGCTGGCGCCGCCGATCACGCCGACCAGCGCCGCGCTGGCAAGCTCCGACGCGCCGCGGTCATGCGCGAACGACGGCAGGTACACGAACGGCACGAACAACGACATCGAGACCGTCACCGACGATGCGTACAAGAATCCAAATGCGGGCGTGCGAATCGCGGCGCCGAATCGAATCGGCGACACCGTGACGTGAACCGGCGGTCGCTGCGCAACCCACGCGCAGCCGAACAGAATCGCCACTGTCGCTGCCGCGAATACTATGTACGTCTCGCGCCAGCCCAGACGTGCGATCAACGCCGCCGCAATCGGCGCGCCGCACACCGTGCCGAAGCCGATTCCCGCCACCGCGATTCCGAGCGCCGTGTTGCGCCGGCGGATGAACCAGCCGCCGACCACCGCGACCATCGGCACGTATGCGCATGCGATGCCGACTCCCACGCCGAGGCCGTATGTGACGTATGCCATCCACAGCAGATCGATCGCCGCCGTCAGCGCAAGTCCCACGCCCATGACAACGCCGCCGGTCGCCACCACCACGCGCGGGCCGAAGCGATCTGACAGGTGCCCGGTGACCGGGCCGAGCGTCGCCCAGACCAGCACTGTTATCGAAAACACCGCGGAGGTTGCGCTGCGCGGCGCGCCGAACTCCAGCGCCATCGGCTTGAAGAACGCGCCGAAGCTGTAGGCGACACCGTACACCGCGAACATCGCGGTGAACGCCGCGCCCACCATCCACCACGCGCGCGCGGAGTCGAACAGCTCGAGCGCCGGGATCGGCTCGTCGCCCGCGCTCGCGGCGGGCGCGATTGAGGTGCCACGAGTTCTTTCCCAGGACCTCAAGCAAGCCAACTATTCGAGCGGCCACTCGCGCTCGAAGAAGGCCACCATCTCGGCTTCCACCAGCGTTGGAAACTCCAGCTGGTATTGCGCGAACGCGACCCGCGCCAGCGCACAGAACTCGCGCATTATCTCGATGCTAACGTCGCGCATCGCAGCGCGCTTGCCTTCGCGCACCGATTCCATCACGCGATCCATCAACCGCGTGTATTCGCGATGCTCGGACGCGGTGAGCATCTTCGCGCGGGTGAACATGTTGCGATGAAACGTGCGCGGGTCTCGTTCCAATAGCATCAACGGCACGATGCCGGTTTCGATCAGCATGATCTCGCCCAACAGGAACGTATTGACCTGTCCGCGCGCGAGCAGCCTGACCGGCCAGGTCGCGCCTTGGAGAAACCCGAGCACGCTGTATTGGAGCGCGCGAGCGATCTCGCTGCGTCCGAGGTCGTCGCCGAGTTTGAGTTGATCGTAGACCTCGTCGGCGCCCCACAGCCGCTTGACCGCGATACGCCGCGGCGCGGCCAGATTGCTGCGACGCTCGAAGAAGACATCGAGTTTGACCGGACCTTGGATGAGAAACCCGACCGCGAACGCGCCCATGATCTCCGTCGCGGCCAGAATCGGCGCCAGTCGTTCCACGATGCCGCGCCGCTCCCGCCATACTTCATCCCAACTTGCGTCATCGACGGAGAGGTGAAGGTCGATGTCCGAATAGGAGTCCGCGGAGCCGTCGGCCAGGCTGCCTTCGAGCCATCCTGCCGCAAACCGGCGATCGACGGAGAACAGCGCGACAGCGCGATCGATTAGCGCGCGTCTCCGAGCGGCAAATGGAACTTCCTCACTCATCAACTGTCGGCCGCCGCCGCTGCGAGCCCCTGAGCGCGATCCACACGTCGATATCGCCATCCAGGACGTACACGAACTCCTCTTCCCTCGCCTCGGCATGAGGCCAACGAGCTGCGGCCCCCGGGCCGCAAGCGCACGAGGCTGATTCCGAGGCGAAGCAATCCCGCCGCTTTCCCGACTGCGCGGCGATGCCCGCAGACCTCGTCGCTGCGAGGATAGCGGTTCTCCCGTTCGGGAACCGACTCCGCCGAAATGATGAAGGGTGGACGTTTGCTGCCGGTGCTCATGCCGAGCTTGGTTATCACACAACAGCGGGCGCTCAGAAGCTCCATCGAAGGCTGCTCGCTTATGCTCCCGCTTCACGTTCCAGCGCGGCGCGCGCCGCCTTAAGCTCCTTGCGCTTGGACGCATTCACGGTTGGATAGGCTAGCTTCAATTCCTCGAGCGCGTCGATGATCGCCGCCGCGACTACGAGCCGCGTGTACCATTTCTTGTCCGCCGGCACGACGTACCACGGCGCGTGCGGCGTCGCGGTACGCTGAATCATCTCCTCGTACGCCGTCATGTACTCGTGCCATCGTTCGCGTTCGGCCACGTCCGCGCTCGAGTACTTCCAATTTTTGTGCGGGTCGTCGAGCCGGCTCAAGAAACGCTTTTTCTGCTCGGCGCGGGAGAGATTCAGAAAGAATTTTCGGATTACCACGCCGTTGCGCGAGAGGTAATGCTCGAACGAATTGATGTCGGCGAAGCGCTCGTTCCAGATGTTCTTCGTCACCAACGAAGGTGGAATGCGCTGGCGTTCGAGAAGTTCCTTGTGGACACGGACCGCCAGCACCTCTTCGTAATACGAGCGATTGAAGATGCCGATGCGGCCGCGTTCCGGCACGCACTTCGACGTCCGC
>DASQHV010000048.1:0-5652 GCA_035631915.1 Candidatus Acidiferrales bacterium
CGAAGAGATAGTGATTGGCGATACGCTCGGCCCGCTCGAGCTGATCGTTACGAAAGACCAGTGCCGCACGTTCGCGAAAGTGTCGGGCTTTGGCGACGTCGCGGGGCGCTTCACCGACGAGGAAGCCGCCAAGAAGGAAGGTCTGCCCGGGATTATCCTGCCCGGCAATATGAGTCTCGCGCTGTTGTCGAAGCTGGTGACGGATTGGATCGGCACCGGCAACGCGCGCGTCACGCGGATGAGCACGACCTATCGCGTGCCGGTGCAGCCCGATCACAAGATCGTGCTGCACGGGTTCATCACGCACACCACGCCCGCGGAGCGCACCGCCGAAGTCGACGTATGGATCGAAAACGAGGACAACGAGCGCCTCGTGACGGGCACCGCAACGGTGGAATTTCCGCGATAGTCAGCCGACGCGGGTTCCCCGGTGAAGTATCGGAAGGTGTTACGTTCGCTTTGTTGCTCGCGAGCGCCGGGAAAACCATGAGACTGACTCGAATCTACACCGGCGATGACGGCCGTTCGCACTTCGAGGACGTTACACTTCGCGACCACGACGTCCGTGCCGGTGTAGTCGAGACAGACTGGGTGGACGCTCTGCGGGCCTCGATCCGTGTCACTCGAGGGTCGCTCGAGCAACCGCGGCATGTTGCGCCACGACGTCTGGTAGCGGTGATTCTCAGCGGTGCACTGGAAGTTGAGTGCGAACCCGGCTCAACGAGGCGGTTTGAGGCGGGCGCGCTCGTTTTGATCGAGGACGTAACTGGCGCAGGACACATCACGCGCGTGGCGCAGCGCCCTTGCACCTTCGTTCAGATCGAACTGCCAAGCAGCGCGGCACCAAGTGGCGAGTTGTTGAAGCCGTTCATGCGTGGCTGACGGTCGGCCACGCCAACGAATCGGCGAGTATCACGATAGTTGCGAAAGCTGAGGCTCAGGCCGCAGCTGGCGATAGTCAATCGGCGCGCGTTCCTGCTACAACCGGACCATCACGTTCCCGCTCGGAGCGATCGACGCGATGGCCAAGTACGAGCGGCTGAGCCCGCTGGACCGTACATTTCTCGACCTCGAATATTCCGATACGCACATGCACGTGGCCGGCGTGATGCTGTTCGAGGCGGCCGGGCTGCGCAACGCGGCCGGCGGAATCGACATCGACCGCATCCGGCGCTACGTCGAATCGCGACTGCATCTCATCCCGCGCTACCGGCAAAAGATCGCGCTCATCCCGGTTGAAAATCATCCGGTGTGGGTCGACGACGATCGCTTCAACATCGACTATCACGTGCGGCACACTTCGCTGCCGCGCCCCGGTGACGACGAACAGCTCAAGCGCCTGGCCGGGCGCATCGTTTCGCAGCAGCTCGATCGCGGCAAGCCGCTCTGGGAGCTGTGGATCGTCGAGGGGCTGAGCGGCGACCGCTTCGCGATGATCAGCAAGACACATCACTGCATGATCGACGGCGTGTCGGCGATTGACCTGGCATCGGTGCTGCTGAGTCCGGTGCCCAACGACTCGATACCCGAACCGGCCGAGTGGAATCCCGAGCGCGCGCCGTCGGGGCGCGAGCTGGTGCTGGAGGAAGCGCGGCGCCGGCTTAAGAGCCCGCTCGAAATTGGGCAGGCCGTGATCGAGGCGATTCAGAATCCGGCCGACACCGCCGAGAGTTTAACTGAGCAAATCTTCGCCGTGACCGAGACGCTGGGCGCCGGACTGTTCCCGGCGTCGGACTCGCCGTTCAATCAGCCCATCGGACCGCATCGGCGCTTCGAATGGACGGCGATCGATCTCGCCGACGTGAAGCGGGTCAAGAATGCGCTCGGCGGGACGGTCAACGACGTGGTGCTCGCGACGGTGGCGGGCGCGGTCGGAGCGTTTCTGCGCCGGCGCGGCATCGGGCCCGAAGCGATTGCGGCGCTGGACTTTCGCGCGATGGTGCCGGTGAGCATGCGCGGCACGGCGGACAGGGGCACGCTGGGAAACAGAATCGCGTCGTGGGCGGCGCGCCTGCCGATCGCAGAGGCTGACCCCCGTCGGCGCCTTGCCGCGGTGCGCGCCGTGACCGCCGACCTGAAGCAGTCGCGCCAGGCGATGGGCGCGGAGGTGCTCGCGCGGGTCAGCGAATGGACCGTGCCGACGCTGCTATCGCTCGCGATGCGGCTGGCGGCACGCGCGCGATCGTTCAATCTTACTGTCACCAATGTGCCCGGGCCGCAGATACCGCTGTACCTGCTCGGCTGCGCGATGAAGGCGGCGTATCCGCTGGGTCCGCTGTTTGAGCATCAGGCGCTCAACATCGCGCTGCTCAGCTACGACGGCGCGCTGCACTGGGGATTCAACGCCGACTACGACGCGCTGCCGGACTTGCGCGACCTGGTCGATTCGATCCACGCCTCGTTCGAGGAATTGATGGACGCGGCCGCCGCGGAACGACCGCAGAAAGAGAACGCCTGACGCGCGCGCGACCAATCGCGACGCCGACGCGCGGCGGCTGGAGTTGCACATGAAGGACACGCGTGATTTCCAAACGATCATCGTCGAGGCCGACGGACCGCTCGGACGACTGACGCTGAATCGCCCCGAGCGGCTGAACGCGGTGGGCGCGACGATGCTGCTGGAGTTGGCGGAAGCGGCGCGCTGGTTCGACGCTCATCGCGAGTTGCGCGTGGTGATCGTCAGCGGTGCGGGACGCGCGTTCTGCGCGGGCGCGGACCTGAAGGACTCGCCGGCGGCAGCCGCGGCGCCGGGCACGAACAATAGCTGGATCTACCGGCGCGAAGTCGGGCAGTACGGACTGCGCGCCGCCGACGCGCTGGAACAGATGCGCGCGGTGACGATCGCGCAGGTGCATGGCTATGCCGTCGGCGGTGGAGTGGTGCTGACCGCGGTCTGCGATCTTCGACTTGCGGCGGAAGACGCGTCATTTTTCATCCCCGAAATTGAGCTGGGGATTCCGCTTGCGTGGGGCGGAATTCCGCGGCTGGTGCGCGAGATCGGGCCGGCTCTGACCAAGGAACTGGTGATGACCTGCCGGCGGTTCTCGGCCCAGGAGGCGCAGGCGATCGGATTCCTCAACCGGGTTGTGCCGGCGGCGAAGCTCGCGGATGAAGCCGAGCGGCTCGCGCAGGATCTGATCGCCAAGCCGTCGGTGCCGGTGGCGATCACCAAGGAGCACGTCAACGCGGTGACGCGCGCGATGGGCGCGGGATTCACCAGTTTCGGCGACGGAGATGCGCTGCTCGGCGCGAGCATCGAGAAGGAATCGCGCGACGCGGCGCTCGCGTATCGGCAGCGGACTTTTTCCAGGAAACCTTGAACGCTGCGATGTGACAACGCGAGCGCGGCGGCCACTTTAGAGTGCGCGCAAGCGGCCTGAGATGTCGCCGCGAGTCGCCAGCGCCGCCGGGATGAACGTACTTATCACGCCGATCACGGTCGCGACGCCAAAGCTATTTGCCATAACGCGCGGTGAGATCACGAGCGCCAGCGCGAGCGGGCCGAGCGCTTTCGCGAGGTGCGGCAACACCACGAACGCGATTTTGGCCAGTGAGCATCCAAGCACGCCGCTTACTATTCCGATGGTGAGGCCCTCGGCCAGGATGGTTCCGACGACTGAACGTCGGGCGAACCCGATCGCGCGCATTACGGCGATTTCATGGCGCCGCTCGCGCACCGCCATCGCGGCGGTGTTCGCCGCGACCAGCGCGATGGTGAAGATCACGATCGCGGCAAAAAATTTCGCGCCGGTGAGCATAATGCCGAGGAAGGCACTGGTCTGACTCTTGATTATCGCGACTTCCGTCTCGGTCGCCGTCTCATGGGCGGAATTGGCAAACATTTGATCGATCGCGGCGATTACTTCCGGCGCCAACTTGGAGCTGTCGATCTGGACCCAGAACAGACTTACGTTGCCCGGCCGATGCAGCAGTTCCTCCATGTAGTCGCGACGGAAAATGATGCGCGGCCCCGCCGCGGTCTCCGGCAGGACGCCGACAATCGTGAGTTGAATATCGATCGGGTAAATGATGCCGTGAAAGATGACCGTCTCACCGACTTTCCAGCGGTAGTTCTTCATCAGTGATTCTCCGACCAGGCACGCGGTGCGGAGACTCTTAAATTCGCGATCCATCTCCGGGGTGATGCCCCAATCGGGAAAGATCTCGGGCAGGTGATCATTGTCAATCCCGAGGATCGCGATCATTTGGGTGGGATCGTGATAGGTCCCGAGGAAGACCGCATATCCCGCGACCGCTTCAACGTGTGACACGCGCTCAATTTGGCGGCGGTAGGCTTCCGGCAACTGGTACAGCAGTCCCGCTTTGCTGTGGCAGATGAGCCGGCGAGAATTCGCGCGATCGCGCAGCACCTGGTTGATCAGGCCCGGCAGCGTGATCAGGCAGGCGAAGATAAACACCGACACCGTGATCGACAGGATCGTCAGGATCGTGCGGCGTTTGTTGCGGGTGAGATTGCGAAGGATCAGGGGTAGGTATTTCATGCGCGAGGGCACGCCGGCCCACGCCTGGCGCAGCTTCGATTATACCTACAGCAGCGCGCCGCGGAACGGCTCGTCGCGCGGCGGGGGGAATTGCAAAAGATTGATCGCCCACTTGCGGGCCTGGCGCAGCGCATCCTCGGCGCGCCGGAAGATCCGCTCGCGATACATCACGCTCCACACGTACGCGTCGACGGACGGCTCGTCGCCGAGCGTGATGTCGAGCATCCAGTCCTCGATCTGCGGGCCGCATACGAGCAGCCGAATCACGCGCCCGTGATCGAGCACCACGCCGCGCGCCTCACGCGGGATGCGGAACTCGTCCTTGACCCGCTTGATCACGTTGGGCGGCGCGTGCTGCTCGGTCATCGGCACGTAGACCCAATCGCCCTGCGGCGGGTTGGCCTCGCGCGCGATGCGCAGGTTGTTGTCGGTCAGGTCTTCCTTGGCGCGATCCTGATCGTAGTCGCTCGCGACCTTGTAGAACGCCATCGCGACCGGCAGTTGCGGCATGTCGGTCTCGGACTTGGCCCGCTTGGGTTTTTTGACGATGGTCTCGACCCACCATCGATTTTCGACGGTTGGCTTCTGCGCCATCAGGCAGCCCTGCGAGTTCTGCGCGCGACGCCGCGTGCACCGACGGTGGTGCGAGCGCGGCGCGTCGCCGCGGATGCTCGTGCACGACGCTTGCGCTCCGTGCTGCGGCGCGAAGTTGTAACGGCGCCGCGGGTTCGTGCGCGCGGCTGAGACCTGCGGCCCGGTGTGCGAAGTCCCGTGATCATGCGGCGCGAAAAAATTTCCGCCTTGCGCTCGGCGTCGGTCCAGAACAGGTAGTGGCCCATCTCGTGATAAATCATCGTGATCCACAGGCGCTCGCTGAAGTACACGCGCCCGCGCTTCCAGTTTTCCGGATGTACGAGGTGAATGCGACCGTCTTCGTAAGTGCGGCCGGCGGTCTTGCCCCAATCGAGGTACTCGAACCATTGGATTCGCGGGCGGCGCACGTTGAAGTAACGACACATCGAGGAAACGGCGCGGTTGAAATTCGCCGCGCGATGAGTGCGAAAAAACTCGGCCAGGTTGCGATCAATTTCGCGCCGATGAGCGAGAGGAGGAACAATCATTCGCACGTGCAGGAGACCTCCGGTGACAG